>JACPZR010000355.1 GCA_016195395.1 Spirochaetia bacterium | reverse complement strand
GGTCTGCGTTGTTCTGGTAGTCGTTCCATGCGAGGGCGTAACCCGCATATTGTCGTCCTTGGGACACTGCATAACGCAGAGTCTGGGCGGTCGTGGCGTCCCGCTCATTCATCACCCAGGCTTTGTCTTCGAGGGAGCTGCCTGATTGCACATAGGCGGCACGGGCCGTATCCCTCAAACGCTCTCCATGGTCCTTCAGCATTCCCAGCACTCTACCCATGTCATACGACTTTCCAACGGCTGTGCCGCCGACCAGGCGCGCATAACGTATCACCTGGGACCCGTCGTTCTGGGTCACAATGATGCGCGTCCAAGAGACCCCATCTGAATCGACGTACAGTCCAGAAATCAGATTCCCCGGCTGCGAATCGCGCATGGACGACGGATCAGGATTATAGGCGCGACCGAAACCGTCCACAACGGGCGCGGCCGTCTTGATCGACGATACGTTCAAAGCGTGGGCGCGCACGCTCGCGACTGCATTTGCGTCGCTTCCTCCCGTCTGGTCCACAAACCCCGCTTCGTCTACAAGATACGCCAGATCAGCGTCCGACAAGTCGTACAGCGAGGGGCCGACGGCGTCTTTGTCTTCATTTACATGCTGTCGACCCCATTCTGAAAGCCGCTCCTTGAGTGTCTTCATGTCGGGAACTTTGGTGAAATAGTCCAAGGACCCTTTGGCCTCAAGGAATTCCTCCTCCGCTTTTTGAACGGCCGCAATCGAAGTACCCGAGGCCGCCTGAAAAGCGTTATACTGGGTCGCCACCCACATCAAGCTCTCCCAGTTGAGCGCCGTCACCGCCATGTGGATCATTCGTTCCGCAGTGCGAATGAGACCCAGACCCGCACCCAGAACCGCCGTAGCGTAGCCCATATACAGTGTTGGCGTCCAAGCCGCAATGGTGATCTGCAGGTTGACGGCAGCCACATCCCGCCGGCCCTCCTGAAGGACATTCTTATAATAGGCGGATGCGAATCCGTCGAAGTCGGCCAATGATCCGTGCGACAGAAAAGTTCTGATGTCTGCCTGATCCGCAGGCGACATGCTGTTCCAAGCTCCAAGACCAGCAAGCGCCTCTGCTGCCTGCGTAGGTGTGGTCTGCGGCACTTGGTGTTGGAGCATCGAATTGTTCCAAACGTCATTCGCCTGCGAAGCAGCCGTCTGAGAAGCAAAGTACCATGCTCGTAATTCTTGATACAGTGCCAACGATCCGCCGGATTTCAGAACTCCTGACAGACGCTGGTAAACAGCGTTCCTAGCCGCCTCCGCCGCGCGATTCCCGCTTTCGACCGGCATGTATGAGTCCAGAGCGTTTCGGAATTTCTTCTCCTTCTCCGCGAGCGCGGCTTCCCTGACGCGGATCTCATTCTGGACAATGGCCGCCGCTTTTTCAATGCGGACGGTACGCTCCGCCTGCTTGATATAATCTGCCCGCGCGCCAATAAGAACCAAATAACGCTGTGCAGCATCCCGGGCAGTCAGAGAGGAAAGACGATCAGCCTCTGCACCGGACAACGTTTCCTGGTCCGAATACTTTCGACGCTGTAATTCCTTGAGGGTCGCAGACTCCTCATCTGTCAACGGATCGTACGTGGAGCCCGCGGCCATTCCTGATGCCACTGCATAGAAGTCGGAGAGTCCATCCTGCGTCTCAACGGCCAAGCCCGCCTCCCTCAGCTGACCCTGGACCGCATTGTACGACGACAGCGCCCGTTCATACTGCGCCTGTGCGTCCTGTGCAGGGTCAGTATGAGCATCGGAAGAAAGAGTCTTTTGCGGTGGCAGATACGGCGTCTCCGCAAAATCAGCCACGGCCCTGAAACGCGCCAAATCCGACTGCGCCGCATCCAGTTTCCGAATCCTGACGGCAAGCTCGTTGAGGGTGCCCGTATAACGTTCTTGCGCAGCGGCATATTCCAGTCGTTCGGCTGATGCTTTTTCGCTGATCGCCTGAACCTGGGATGAGAGCGCGGCAAACGCATCAGCCTTGGCCTGCATGG
>JACPZR010000354.1 GCA_016195395.1 Spirochaetia bacterium | reverse complement strand
CATGGCCCGCGCCATCCGTCCGCCCGCGGAAATTTCACGGATGGATTCAGGCACCTGGCCCGCCTGAATCATCGCTTCCATTTTTTCCGGCTGGAGAAGGTCGCGGAGCATGAAAAAGTTTCCAAGAGACTTGGACATCTTCTTTCCGTCCACAAGCAGGTGTTCGTTGTGCATCCAGTATCGCACAAAGTTCCGGCCCGGATTTGCAGCACACGTCTGTGCAATCTCATTTTCATTGTGCGGGAAAAGCAGGTCGATCCCGCCGGTGTGGATGTCGATCCCGTCCTTCCCGTAAATCTCCTCTATCATGGCGGAGCACTCAATGTGCCATCCGGGTCTTCCATGACCCCACGGAGATTCCCATGACGGTTCCGACGGTGCTGCCTGTTTCCAGAGCGCAAAGTCGCGTACGTTTTCTTTGGTGTACTCATCCGCTTCAAAACGACCGTCTGCCGCAGCCCTGAGGCTGTCCGGGTCAATCCGGGAGAGGTGGCCGTAGTCACCGAAACTGGAGAGTCTGAAGTACACGCTGCCGTTGCTATTGTAGGTATGGCCGCGCTTTTCGAGTTCGCCGATCATATCGAGCATTTTGGGGATGGAGCGTGTTGCACGCGGTCTGTGCTCCACTTCCTGGATACGGAGCGACTGGATGTCTTCAAGAAATGCGGTGATGTAGCGCCCTGTCAGCTGCTCGATCGTTTCTCCGGCCTTGCCCGCAGAGGCGATGATCTTGTCCTCTACGTCCGTAATGTTCATGGTGTGTTCCACGCCGAACCCCGCGAGCTTAAGGTAGCGACGCAACACATCCGCAAATACGTAGGACCGGAAGTTGCCGATGTGGTTGAAGTTGTAAACAGTGGGACCGCACGTGTAGATTCGAACGCGCTTGGGATCCTTGGGGCGGAAGGGTTCTTTTTCCCCTGAAAGCGAATTGGTAACCTGCAGAGCCATTCAATGCCGGGTAAAAATTTCGGGGCCCACTGTCAAGCTACAGTGCCGCAAATTACGGGTAGAGCAGATACGTCACCCGATAGTGCATGTAGTTCTGGTACGTGACGCGGCAGTAATGCCGGGGTTCCTGCACCGGCAGGTTTTCCAGGAAGAGGTTGAAGTCCCCGCTGTAGTACTGACGCTTCCACATCTGCAGGTTTCCCGGCCCGCCATTGTAAGCGATGGCCGCCCATCGGAAGTCGTTGTTATAGCTGCGGAGCAGGTCGCTGAAGAACTTGGCCCCCATCTGGATCGAGACCTCCGGCACCATAGCATTGGCGCTCGGAAGTCGCATCGCCTTGGCCAAGAATCCCGCGGTCTGCGGCATGATCTGCATCAGGCCCATAGCGCCGGACCTGGAAACAGCCAGCTCTTTGAACATACTCTCCTGACGCATCAGGGCGTAGACCATTTCCTCTTCGATCCCGTTGGCGTTGGAATAGCGGCGCACGCTCTCGCGGTAGGGACGCGGATAGAGTTCCCGCAAGAGTCCGGGCGGCATAGAAAACGGGTCTTCCGGCACCGCATAGTCGCGGCACAGCTGGCGCGTATAATACACGGACAAATAGAGATTCTGCGTCTTCCGTCCAATGTAGGCCATGCGATGCAGATTCTCGCGCTTGGACAATGCCCCCGCAAAATTGGCGCGGTAGTATTCGTCCGCCAGGCTGTATTCGCCCAGATTGAAGAGATCGATGATGGGACTTGGAATATCAGGGGAGGCGTCCCTGATGTTTTTCCAGAGCTCGACGGCCCGTGGATTCAAGTAGCGGTAGGTGTCTTTCTTTGAAAGAAATGAAACCGACTCGTCGCGGCCGCCGTGGTGGGAGACCCACCGTAAATACGACGATCGGTCACGCACTTTGTTCCAGTCCCCGCGGAAATCCCCTGCCTGTGTTTCATCCCAGAAAGCCCGCGCATAGTAAGATCCGGGAGCGCGCTCATAGAAATTGTCGGTGATCTGTTTAGCATCGCCCGGTTTCCCTTTGTCAGCCCGATAACGTGAAAGCCAGTACACAAACCTGCCGCCGGCCGTCTGACCTTGGAGCCGCGCTTCCGCATCGCGCCAGCTCGCGTCGCTGGCCCATTGGATCTTTCCCACGCGCCGGCCGATCAGGTACTCTACGAGCCTGTCGTATACGGTGTTGTCAGCGTGGAACTCGGAAAGATAGGAAACCACTTCTCCAAAGTAGGCGGGCCCGGCGGATTGAGCCTCGAGGATGTCAAGGAGCATCGTCCAAAAACCGGGGTGTTGTTTTTTGACATGCGGGAATTTGGCGTAAAGGCGCAGGGCCGGACCGTATTCCCGGCGCGCTACAAGCGACGCGGCCCAGTAGTACAGGATATCCGGCTGGAGCGACACGTAGGTGTACACGGAAGCGGCATAGCCGTCTAACGCTCCGGCGTTGTGTGACCGGATGAGAAATAAGCCGTCTGATAACGCTGTGGACGGAGAGGCGCTCTGTGTGAGAACAGCGGGCGTCATCCCCAGGGCAAGTGCCGTTACTTCGTCCTTGCGCAGGAGGCCGCTCGCTGATACCAGCGCCCGGTTGACCGGCGTATTTTTGGAAAGATTCACTCCGGAGAATACCTCGGGATAACGTGAACGGAGATCGAGAAGGATTGAGTTCCGGACCCATTCTTCTTCTGTCTCGCGGAGGGCCTGGACGTAAAAAGCAAAGGCCGCATCGCGCTTCTGGGCTTTGTGGTTTACCTTTGCTTTCCAGAGGGCCACCTGGCCGCCGGTGACGTAGTCGTGATCGCGGATAAATGCGAGCGCGGCGTCCTGAAAATTGAAGTCGAGAAGCACGGAGGCGCGGTCAATGAAGATACGGCGGGACAACGGATCGTCGGGCATGAGGGCGGGGATTTCAAGGAGGCGTCTTTCCAGATGGCGCGCTCCGTACCGCTTGGCCTCAGCCGCCGCTTTCCACAGCGCCAGCCGTTGGATTGTGTCTTTCTTGGATTCTTTCCCGGGCTTGTCAAGGCAGGCGAGTACGTCTACGTCAGAGCGGGTCTTCTCACAGGCAATCGAGGCTGCTTTGAGGTAGTAGTAGATGGCACGCGCGGTAGCGTCGCTCCAGGGAAGCTTCTTTCCTTTGGGGTCCCGTTCCGCCCAGGCGCGCGCATAGGCCAGGTAGCCCATAGAATCCGATGGACTGCGCCTGTTATAATGAGAGATTACGTCATCCCAGCGGCCGGAGCGGACAAGGACGTAGGGCATCTCTTTGGCGTCGACAAACCCAGGATCCGCGCTCAGGGCCGCGGGAAAGATGATTGCGAACAGAAATCCAGAGAAAAAGCCTGCTTTGAACGATCTCATTGGGAATATTTTGTTGCCTTTTTGGCTGGAATTCGCGGCCGATCGATTTCGCTGTCCGAAATTCATAGTAGCACATGCCGCTCGTTGATGTCTTACATATGGTGCCGTCAAGGACTCCGAGTCTCTTGTGGGCCCTTGCAGGCTTTTCCGCCTTTTGGGCCGTGATCTTGGGCACGATTGTAGTTCTGATCATCCGGTCCAGACGTAAATCTACGCAAGGGCCAAAAATCAAAACCCCCTCATCAAGCCCCGCGGGAGAGGGATCCGCAGGCGAAGGCGCTACTTTGCCGGCGGCCGCGGGGCCATCCGACTTGCCCCACCCGACCCCAAGCCACGACGCCCTGGAACCGGACCCTTCAAGCCTGGAAGGTGTGGAGGCGGGCATCGGTCCTATAGAAGATTTTGAGAGCCTTCCCCTCTCGCGGCCTGCGCCGGTTGATGTGGTGGAGGCGCTGTTGAAGCGGTTCAGGCTCCGGCTTGAGGAGAAGTTGCATGCAACCATTGAACCATCGGAAGTGCTTCTGTGTGATCTTCTAGGCGGCGTGACCTGGAACCGTTCATCATCAGTGTTCTTCAAGGCCGGCTACATGTTCCGGTCCGACCTCTACGAAGAAGCTGATGCCATCATCCCTGATTTGTTTCGCACTTGGATTCGAAGCGAGGTCCAGGATCCAGGCCCATCCGTCATTGCCGGGCTCGTAAACTACGCGGTCTGGCGCGGGCACCCTTCCTGGATCGTCGAGATTGCAGAGCGCGCGCCCGCCAGCGAAACGTTATCTTTGTCCGCAGTTGTCCTGGCACAGTCAAAAGACTCGGCCATGGCACAGTACTTTCTGAACCGGAGCACGGCTCCGTCCCCGGCTGCAGCGGAGTGTATGCTCGCGCTTACGGAAAACCGTCGCCTCAATCTTCCGTATGTTCTTCTTCCCTCCGCCGGCCCGCGTGAAAAAGCTGCGCGTGTCTGCCATCTTTTGTCGAGCGGCCGCATGTTTCGGGCAGTGTCCTTCTTGAAGCGCCTCGCGCGCACCGAGTCGTGGGCCCGGGAATGGCTGGTGCGGATCTTACTCAAAAACGGCCGGTACGATATGGCCATCCACGTGCTTGAAAAGGCCCCGGTCCTGCCCACGCGTGACTCATGGTTCGAATACGTGGGGGCGCTTGCGATGACAGGGGCTGACCTCTCGGCGTTAGGCGACGACCTCCCCGGAGACAGCCGCAATATTCCTGAACAGGAAGACCGACTGCGGTTCCTGAAAGACCTTGCTGACACGGCGGCGGATACGTCTGTGGATCCCGGCGGAGGCTGGGACGACGTTGCCCGCGATGTCCTGATCCGGTCCAAACTGCGCTTTCAGGCCGACTCCGGACTTTCCGGGTATGAAGATACGGTGATGAAAGAAGTGGGCCTTTCGTATGAGCGACTGGACGGCCTCCTGCGTTCGCTCTGGGGAACCGTGGTCGCGAGCACTGTCGTGTCCGATGCTGACTTGATATCGATGGCCGGCGGCAACGTGGCCGCGCGCATTGTGCTGGCCCTCCGATTCTTCCAGTCAGGCCGGGCCAACGATGCGCTCCAGGTGATCCGTCGGTCGGGACGGCACCCCGTGGCCGAGCACCTGCGCGCGGAGATTCTGTCCGCATCGGATCGATGGGATGAGGCGGTTGTCGTCTACCAGAGACTGATCAGACAGGAACCCGATGATCCGCTGATACGTCGCAACTACTCTCGTCTACTTGAAAAACTGTCCCGGTGGGACGAGGCTGATGCGGAACTGCACAAAGCAGCGATCGTCGAGCGCGCTGTTTTAAACGGATAACGGCGGGTCCGTCCGTCTAATCAGAAAAACGATTGCCATAGGCACTGTGCAAATGAGGAGTAAACCACTGTGGACCGGACCTACACGAAAGACCAGCTGACAGAGATTGAGAAAGTCCTGAAATACATCCGGCAGATGGAAAGCATCGTGCGCACATCCCCCAGCGCAGAGCAGAAGGAGCGGGTCCGTAAAGAACTGAAGAAGTATACGGACCGGTTAGTACAGCTGGTTCCGGGCGTAAACCCCCAGCGGATCAACGTGGAGACCCTGCTTCATGAGCTGGGCATTGCCGGCGGAGTCCAGGACGCGCCGGATGAGCCGCCGGGTGAAGGGGAAGGGTTTGGACGCGTTCCGGTTCAGAAAGCAAGCGCCCACAGCACCGATCCCGACGTGAACCTCCTGTCTACGATCCTCACGCTGCTCCACCGCGAATACTGGCCGGCCATTGCTGACCAGCACTGCAAACTGGACTTTTCCAACGGCGCCGAGCGGGATGCCATCCGCACCATTCTTGAGAACGTGATGCGGAACCTGCGCGTCCTCGCGGAGACAATTGAAGAATACGCACAGGCGGAGAAACAGGATTTCCGTGAGCAGCTGATGAAAATGAAGAACAAGCAGACGCGCGTTTTCCTGTTTGAAAGCAATGAGTTCCTGAAGAAGATGCGGGACTTTTTGAAGAAACTGATCGTTGACCTTACAGAGGGCGGCGGTTCGGTCCTGAACAAAGACGACCTCCTGAAGTTTAATCCACGCTTTGAAGAAGCCACAATGCTCGAGGGCCGGACCGTGGCGGACGGAATCCAGGAGTTTGAGAAGTTTGTTTCGCAGGCCATCGGGAGGCTGAACATGCCGGAATTCAAACAGCGGAGCACGTCGCCCTAGACGGCGTAAAAAAGGATTCCCTAGAAATCGGCAGGGCCAACTATTGGCGGAACTGGGTCAAGAGGTAAGACATGGCGCTTGTTAAGACAGCCTCGGAAGTAACAAATTCCACGATTGGTGAGAACTCGTACTTTAACGGGCGCTTCTTCATTAATGGTTCGCTCAAGATTGACGGCAAGTTTGAAGGTAAATCGCTTCAAGCGGAACAGCTCTACATCGGCGTTACCGGACGCGTGAAAACCAACGTCACGGCCTCTTCCGTCATCGTGGAAGGGATTATCGTCGGCAACATCGTGGCCCGCAACCGCGTCATGCTTCTCCCCACAGCGCGCATCCTCGGAGACATCACAACGCCTGAACTTATCATCCAAAATGGAGTGGTGTTGGAAGGCCGGTGCATGATTTCAAACGACCTCAAGCACTCCGCGCGCGACTACATTGAATCCGAATACACGCGGGATAACTTGTCTCTTGAGCGGCTCTTCGGAAAGCAAAAAGCCTCATAACGCTTCCCCTATCGTAATCACGGGTGGAGACCCGGCTGGAGTGGGCCCGGAGCTCATTCTGCAGCTCTGTCCGCGGATGCTTGCGTCCGGTGTCCCGGTTACCTACTTTTTCACCGGCAGCAGTCAGTCACTGGAATCTTTTGTTGCAAAAACAGAGGATACGGTTCCCGAACTCCGCGTCCGCGTCGCGAGGGAGGCGTCCGCTTCCACAGCGCCACAGCCCGGTACTTTGAACGTTATCCCCGTAAGCCGGGCAGCCCTCGGCGGGAAAGAACCACCGGAGCCGGGCCGCCCGGGGCCTGACGGGGGCCGCTCTGCTTTTGAAGCCCTCCGCATGGCCTGTGAGTATGTCCGTGCGGAAGCGGGATCCCTCCTGACCGCCTCGCTGTGAAAGGCGATGGTGGCCGCGTCCGTGCGTGGATTAGAAGGCCATACTGATTTTCTCGCGGACTTTTTCAAGCGCGACGTGTTGATGCTCCTGCATGGCGATCTGGTTAGCGTTATCCCTCTCACGATTCACGTTCCGCTCCGCGATGTGCCGGGACGATTGAGGGAGGCTCTGGATCGGCCCGCGACTTTCAAGGTCCTCTCGTCGCTTTTGGAGTGGCCTGAATTCCAGAAAACCCGGTGGGCTCTGTGCGGAATGAATCCGCATGCGGGAGAAGAGGGACACCTGGGCACCGAAGAAATAGATTTTATGAATGAAGCGGCAGCACGCTTTCGCGCGGGAGGTCTTCCATTGGAAGGGCCTGTGGCAGCGGACAGCGCTTTTATGCCGGAAGACCGCAAATACCGTCTGGTCTTGTCAGCCTACCATGATCAAGGCTTGGGGCCGTTTAAGGCCATTGAGGGGCGCGGTGGGATCAATGTCACTGTGGGGCTGCCTTTTTTCCGGGCCAGTCCGGATCACGGCACTGCTTTTGAGATCGCCGGGAAAGGGATTGCCGATCCTCATAGTAT
>JACPZR010000353.1 GCA_016195395.1 Spirochaetia bacterium | reverse complement strand
GGACGATCCGCATTTGTATGAGACGTCCGTCCCCCGGGGAAACGAGCATCCGGCCTTGAAAAGGGAGAATGGGTGGGATGGTTGTTTCCTCGTTGTCCAAGGCAACGCGGATCTGATCAGCCTCTGAATCGCCCACGTTGAGCAGAAAAAATGCATTGTTGTTCCAAAAGAAGTCGCTCGTTGTCAGGTTCCCTGATCCTGAAAATACTTTCGACTGGTCAATGATCACCACTTTGGCGTGAGCCAGGCCGCTTTTAGGCCGGCGCGCAATCACGAGTCCGCGTGCTTCCGCTTCCCCATATCCTACGTCTGGAGAACCCTTGATGTCCATGCTCACACCCCTCGCTTTGGCCCTCACCAGCGCATCGATGACGGCGGGTTCATCCATTTCGTAGCACCAGACCCTGACCGTGGCGCGCGCCGCATCGAGTGCGTTGACCAGGGCATTCCTGGCTTTTTCCTTTTCCACGCTGTCCGCGTCCGGCTCGGGATGTGAAAAGTAAAAGTGAAGCGATGCGTCTTGGAGAAAGTACAGGGCCGGGTCAGCCGGGGATTTGGCGCAGTGTGCGAAGAGCAAAAGCGCAAGTAGAAGTGAATACGATGTTACTGTTTTCATAGGATCCTCAGAATGAATAGTTGGCTTGGATCGAGAGAGACTCGCCTGCAAGTTCGGGGCGCCTGATGTCAGGCATGCGGCGAGTGATACGCGCATATCGCATCGACAGGCCCGATGTCCCCTTTGTGGATAACGTTAACCTGAGCGCGACTTCCGCGAAAGCGGGAAGGCTTGTGTCAGGTCCTGGTTTCTTGGCGCCGCCAGTTCCCGCGCGTACCGGTCGGAACAGGATGTACTCGACGGCCCCACGCAGTGAATCCCCGGAATACCCCGCATACGAACGCAGCACCCATGCATGACTCTGGAATACGGCGGGGCTCCTTGTTGTCGTGACCCCTGCAGCACCCGGGCTGAAAGTCGGGAAGGGCGCAAAGCCTAAAACCGTGTCGAGCGAGCTCTCTGTCAGGACAGAGTCTCCAAAGGCGGCAAATCCTGACGACTCTCGAGCCGACGGGCGCGAACCTTTCGAAACTGACGCCGGTTCGGGAAGGTAACCAGTTGTGCCGAGCGTGAAGTCACCCAAACGGACACCAGCGGATGTAGTGAGCGCCGTGCCGTCCACGCGGCGTCTGTAGCCGCCCGCGTCATCGCGGTAGCCTGACTGAAACGAACCGGACGCCTTCTCAAGCGACATCGTTAAGAACCAGGGGGGAGCGATTTCATCCGGCCCCAGCGCCAGAGCCGCCTGTAGAACGTTGATCTCGTCGCGGGAGGCTCGTATAACGTTCGGTGATTCCCGACTTTCCTGCCCGTACCGGAGAACGCCGCGCAACATGCCACGCTTTCCAAAAAGGACCAGGTCGAGGCCCGGTTCCGACCGCGGAGCACGGGCAGCGTCGAGCATCCGTCTGGGCGGAGTTCCCGGCTCGCTTGATTGAAATGTGCCTGCCAGCGAGCTTTCATGGACAGAAATGCGGAGAAATCCTGATTCTTCACTGCCAGAAATCAGATGAATCCCTGTGAGAGCGCCGTGCGGGAAAAGAATCGCATCGCTCGTTCGCTGCTCCGCTCCCACACGGCCCACTAGAAACCTCATCGCATACGCGCTGGTGGAAACCATGCCCACGTAGAGATTATTTCCCGGTGCCATCCCCACGGACTCCGTCGACGACCCTTTCGCCGGCGCTCTTCTCGCGAGAAACGCGAGCACGGAGAGTTCCACGCGGCTCGTCATGGGTCCGGAGGATGCCGCTTGGTCCCACGTCGGGTCCGCGGGGGACTGCAAACCGACGTACTGATCGACCTGCCACGCGGGGAGGGCGGATCCGCCGCCGCTTCCTTTTCGCGCCGCATTCAAGCCCGCAAAGACAAACGGCGTGGAGAAGGACGGCGCGTTCTCAGCCGCAAGCCCGATTCCACCTGTATATAGAAACAAGAGAGACGCCGCACAGATTTCAAGACGACCTCTCATTGTCCGCCTCCTCCGATACCGGGATCAGCGAATGTGGTATTGGGACAGAGTGCTGCGCCGCTGGAAAAAGAGACGCGCCAAACGCCGTTTTGCCGCGAAAGGGATCTTCGTGTGCTGCCTGCGTTCATGCTGGAATACAAGGCACTGTCGATGGTGACAGAGTCGCTCAGGAGACGACCCGCCCGTGTTGTGTAGACAGCAGCCCCATTGGGAAGCGACAGTTGTGGGATAACGTTTGTGTCAGGCCCCTGCGTAAAACAGGCCGGCGTCCCTCTGATGATTGTGAAGAGTCCCGTGCGCACGCAGGGGGGAGGAAACCGGAAGGTGCGGAGATTTCCGTTCTGGACAATCGCCAGATCAAACCCTCCGCTCATACAGAGGCGTTCATCAGACAGAAACTCAATGAACTCATCGTCTGCGTGGGGTCCGTCAGGGCCCACAGAACCCATGGGCAGAAGCTCGGAGAAGAGCGGCGCTCCCTCTTCAGAGGGCTCGTCCTCGTCGTAGCCCGGCGTCATCGCGTGCGACTCTTCGAGCTCCGGAAGAAGCCCGCGGCATGTATGCGGATGCATGCGCACATCACCCTGTCTTGAGATCAGAATGGAATGTGCGCTTCGGAACGCGCCGCCGCTCTTGGAGCCCGGCACAATGACCGCGTTATCCGGGACGTAAAGATTGTGCGTCGTGTCGTCCGCTGCGTCGAAGGCGGTTACACTGTCCGTGGGGGAAAACGAACGCAGGTCGGATGCAATCCAAGCCTCTGCCTGAAACACCGACTGGTCCGCCGCAAACAAGAGAATCTGCCCCTCGCGTACAGCTCCCCACCCGGGATCCAGGAAGCTCTTTCCCGCCGAAAACAGAACGCGTCCGTTTTGGCAGGAGCGACGGGCGCGGAACTCTAGGAACTTCCCGCCGCTGTCGAAACGGCCGCGCACTTTGACGCCGAACGGATTCATCTCTGACAGCTCAAAATCCTTTGGTGTACACTGGTTGGACTCTGTTTGGGCCAGCGGGCGGACGTAGTCGGGGTGAATCCCGCGGCTCGCGCATGGCGCATCATCCGCGCAAATCCACGCCGGTCGGAGCGTATCCAAGGCATCGCGCGTAAACGACCTGTCCTTGGAAGCGCCGCCGGATTTGAGTGCATCGTAGGCGAGCGGCTCGCCGGCATTAACGCTCGCCGGGTCCTGGTCCATGACAATCACGGCCTTTGAAAAGAGAAAGGCTTCACGCGAGATAACTCCGGCGGCCGGAACTGTGACTGCCGTATCAAAACGCACCAGTGAGCTCCCCGCCCCATCTCCCGCAATCTCAACAAATGGCGCCGCGCCTTGCGCGGTGAAGTATGCCTCCGTTACGCGGGCGGGTGCGTTATCTGCAGTCGCAAAAAGTCGTTCATGAATCTCGGTGACCGACGCGAGGCCCGTAAGAAGGCCCTCAACATATTTGGTACCGCGGAGCGTTATCGCGAGCCAATTGGGGCCGGCTGGGTAGAGGAATACAGCGCGGTCCTCGTAAACCAGGAGATGGAACGAATCTACCGCAAAACGCCGGGCGAGTACTGAATGGATCGTGTCATGCGCGAGAGGACTCTTCTGTTCCCATGCCGACGCAGCCTGGATGCCCAAATCGCTGACCAACGTCATTGCGCGCGTGGACGCGCCGTCGACGCTCAGTACGGGAATGCCGAGTTCTTTTACACGATTCAAAGACAGCACTTCCAGACGGAGAGGCCCACTGACAACCGGCGGCGTTCCTGGAGATGAAGCAGATACGATCTCCCGGGCCCGGCGTGCGGCACTTTCGGAGTCGGCGTCGGGAACGCAGACGCTGACACGGAGTCCTGCTTCGTTATTAAAGAAAAATGCGCTCTGGCTCGTGAAGCAGAGAAGGTTGTCCCGGCTGTGAAAACCCGGTTGGGACGCATGGAGAATGCGTCTCTCCTCGAATGGATCACCGAGTGCCGGAGCGGGGTCCAGAGTCCCGCCGGCCCTGGGCCATACGGTCTGTTCTGCATAGGAAACCGCAAACGGCTCACCACTCTCCGGCAGCGGCAGGGGAGTGAGTGGATGCGATCCACTGCATGAAAGCACCAGCAGGGCCAGAAGGAGGGGGTTTTTTTTATTGCACCGCAGCCCTGGGGCGCAGTCCGTGGAGAAGAGTAGATTCATGATAGGAATGGTCCTCGTAGTCGAAACCATCCCGCTTTTTTTCTAAACCCTCGTGAAACGCCTGTTGATTGTTACCGACTTTTTCAGACCCGAACCAGGCGGCTTGGAGGGGTTGTTCACATCTCTGGCCCGATTCTGGAGTCCAGACCAGCTGCAGGTACTCGTCACAAATGACCCTGAAATCGGTGTAACCACAGCGGAGGAACGCCGCGCCTTTGATGAGAAAGAGCCCTATGCGATTTTTCGCGCGTGCGGAGAGCCTTCGTTTTTTGGAACCAGCTACAAGGCTGTTGAGACCTTGTTTCTTGAGCGATTGAGCGCGCACTCCCCGGACCATGTTCTATTCACCAGCTTTTCCGCCGCGGCATGTGCTGCGTTTGAGAAGCTTCCGCCCGCCGTTCCGCATTCCGTATTCTTGATTGGTCCGGACATCAAAAATAACCTGGGTTTGTTCCGCTTTTCCGAGCGACGCCTTTTGCGTACGGCGAGGAACGTCTTCACGGTCTCACGTTATCTGTCCCGCGCCGTGCGTGAGTTTGGCGTGAGTGACGACAAGATAGCGCTTGTCCCGCCCGGGATTGAACCGGTGGCGGTCCGCCGCCCCGTGCTCCCGGCGGAAATCGCGGCGCGTTTGGCGGGGCGCACGGTGCTTCTGGCAATGGGACCCCTTGTGGCGCGACGCGGCTTTGATCTGCTCATAGAGACCATGAGTCGGAACAAGGCGATCACGGATCAGGTGCACCTGTTGATCGTAGGTTCGGGTCCCGAGCATGGCTTTTTGGAGGAACTGATACGCAGACGCGGCCTTGTCTCGAACGTAACGATGACCGGCCTTCTTCCGGCAAAGACACTGGCTGCCGTTTGGGATGCGGCGGACATCGTGGTCCAGCCGGGCATGGAGCGAGAAGATGATGCGCGCACGCTGGGCACGGCGCTAATGGAGGCGGCCTATCACGGCATCCCGGTCGTTGCGGGTTCCATGGACGGTGTGGAGGAAATCGTGCGGCATGGATTCTCCGGAATACTGGTTACCCCGGGTAGTGCGGAAGCACTAGGAACGGCGATCATCAGCCTGATCAATTCGAGCGACCTGCGTGAAGAGATGGGCCGCAAAGCGCGTGACATGGCCAAGAAAGAGTTCGATATGGCGCGCACATGCGCTTCGCTGGCTCTCCGTCTGTAGAGCGCTGGAATTGTTCTTGTCGGATTATGACGCATGAACGATAATGGAGTCAATATAGAGGCCCACATGTTCAAACAAACGCACAAAGTTCTCCTTCTCTCCATTGTAGTCTCCACCCTCGTTTTTGGGGCGTGCTCCAAGAAAGAAGTCCGCACCGGGGACAACTCCCTCATGATCATTGAGCTTACCGGCCAGTCGATCGTGGTAAAAGCGGACAAAGAAATCCCGGCCGTTGTTGGGATGCTGGTTGGCGGGGACGATGTGATCCGCATAGTCACCGGCACCTTGGACGCTCAAAGCCGTGTGGGCGCGGTGATGCGCCTCCGCGCAGGCTCCACCATGAGCGTAAAGCACCTCACAGGCGGACGTGACACAGAAGTAAACCTCAAGTCCGGCAGCCTGACTGGTCGTCTGGACAAAGCGCGCGCGGGAGATAATCTCTCCGTCGTTTCTCCTACGGCCATCGCCGGTGTGAGAGGGACCACATTTCTCGTGGAGGCTGATGCTTCCTCCAGTTCTGTGCGCGTGATTGACGGACGCGTCGCTGTTGTTCCCACGCCGGATCAATCGTCCAAGAATGCGGCCGAAACGGTCCTCTCCCCGGGGGAAAACGGGTCGGTCGCGCAGGGCAAGTCGGTTAAAGTGGCCGCTTCTCCCGTGACGGAAAAGGAACTTCTCTATAAAGCCACCGTAGTCTCTGTCTCTTCGGACGTGTTTGACCGTGTTGCGGCCGGCGGCTCCGCATCGGAAATCTCATCCACGTTGTCCACCCGCCGCGCAGAAGAGTTGAACAAGGCTCTGCAGGGACTTGGGTACGGTGGAAAAACGCCGTCGCTTGCACTGAGCACGGAAAAGGAACTCCGCCAGTTCTATCCAGAACTTGACAGCGTGATCCTCAAGAGCGGCGAAAAGCTCACGGGCGCCGTGATTGCTGCGGATGAAAAAGGTATTGTGATGCACACTGTGCGCGGGATTGTGCGCATCGAGCGGTCGGAGATTGCTTCTTCACAAATTCATTCCCGCTGACGTGATTCGTGGTCTTGGAATCGGCGCTGCGGTCCTGTCCGCAACGTTGCTTACGGGTTGGCTCGCGGTTGCGGGCCTCCCCGGTGAGATCAATGCGCAGACGTCGCCCAACGAATCCCATCCCGACCCGGACTCGCAGGCCCAGCCCTCTGCGGTGCTCGTCAAAACCACCGTACGGGAATTGAAAGACGTCTTCCCCGCCACAAAGCGACTC
>JACPZR010000352.1 GCA_016195395.1 Spirochaetia bacterium | reverse complement strand
CTTGAAGAGCTTGCGACTGTCTACGGAATCGACCGGAACCGACTGGCTGTTGTGGCCGGCGCCAACTATCCGGAGCAGGTTCTTGAAAGAAAGATTGTGGGATACGAAGTAGCGGCCAATGATCCCGGTCTGGTAAACCACCTGGCCATGCTTTTCAGCACAGGCTACTCGTTCACGCGCCCGGCGGTCAACCAGCAGGACGTGCGCGGCGTGCAGTTGGGCGGCGCGTTGAAAAACGTCTATGCCCTCGGCATTGGGCTTTTGGACGGATACTATGAGAAGAACCTGGGTGGCAACACGGACAGCTCACTCTTCCACGTATCCAACCGGATATTTGCGGAGATGACGGCAATCGGAACGGCATTGGGCGGCCAGCCCAGCACGTTCACCGGTTTATCTGGGTTGACAGACTTGATGCTTTCCTGCTTTGGCCAGGACGCGCGGGACAGACAGTACGGGCACGACTATGCGTATGGGAAGGCGGACCCTGACCACAAAAGTCCGGGGCTTTTTGGAATCCGCTTTCTTCCGGGCCTTCTGCCGATCGATCCTGAAAAATACCCCGTGGCAGCAGCCATTCACGCCTGCATTGTGCAGAAGGTGGATTTGGAGCGCATCATGAACGATCTTGTCTACCGGCTGCGTCGCTTCTAGGGCGCGCTGGTTCAGCCGATTCCCAGGAGCCTGCCGATGGGAATTTTCGCATTGGGCAGGAACATGAGCGCTCCCGCAATGAATACGGCGTAGAGCGTTATGCGCTGCCTGGAGTTCAAAGGATTTCCTGATTTACGGAGGGATTGATCGTACAGGAAGACGCACACCGCTCCAAACGCGGCCTCCACAAAGAGCGCCGCATAGGGGGCGCGTCCGTAGAGGTCCAGGCCCAGATTGGTTCCATGAAAGTCATGACCAAAGCCTACCAGCAGGTCGGACAAGAAGTGAAGCGTCACAAGAGCGCCGCACCAAAGGCCTGTCCGCACATTTTTAAAGACAAGGCCCGCCACGAGTCCCGCACCCAGTGTCAGGAGAATCGTGGGTTCAACGGCGTGGCTGTACTTCATGTCCACGCGGATGTTGTTGAATGTTGCGGTGAACATGGACGACGGCTCCGGCACCTCAAATCCAAAGAAGACCAAGGCCAGCCAGAGAAAGTCTGTGAAATTCGCTGCAAGGAGAAAGAGCCAGAGGGGTCCCGGCACTTTTCGACCATACGGCACCAGCGCCGTCGCGTAGTGACCAATGATCATGAGTTCCTCCGGGGGATAACGAACAACAGCAGCACAAACAGGGCCGCATAGACCACAACAAGCATCAAGGCCAAGCTTGAGAACATGGTGCGACTAGACGGCGTTTTTGGGTTTGTGCAAGCAGTTTTTTACGCTTGGAACGTCCGCCGTCAGTCTTTGTGCTCTTCCAACCATTCGCCCTTGGGACCGATTCCATACAGGTGTGTGAGTTTGGAGCCGTAGTGGCCCGTCACCGTCACCAGTGTTGCAGACAGAGTCAGGAGGAGGAAGGCCACGCCGTCCAAAATACGGTTTGAAGCCGGTCGCTTTAGGTGCATGGCAATTTTTGCCGCCGCCGCGATGCCGGAAGCCCACAGAGTGTACATGGCCAGGTCGTAGTGCAGGTCGATGGTCGCTTGGGGCGCGGCGGGCAGCTCAGGCGTATGGGGTTGAAATACTTTGGCGGCTATGAAAGCTGCGAGCGCTCCCAGGACGGCAAGGAGCGTGGCGCCCGTCTTCCAATCTGCGCGCCCGGTGGCCATTCCGATAATCTGAAAGAGCGGCGCCAGGAGCAGGAGTACCAGCGGAAAATGAACGGCGAGGGGATGCAGTGTTGGAAATTGCGACAAAGCCCCCGTCCCTTTGGCCGCAAGCACCGGAGCCTTCGACGGAACGCCCGTTGCGGTGGCAGCATTCTGTTCCGGCGTTGGATGTGGGGTAAGGCTTGTGCCCGCGGCCAGAAAGACCAAGAGAGCCAATGCTGTGGCGGTGAGCGGCAGACGAGTCGTTGATTTCATGAGGAAAATATTTTTCTCCGTGGCTTCAACACAACTACAAAAGAAAGAAAACACTCCGATTCCCACGCCGATTTTCTGGTTGTCGGCCTCTAACATCATCTCCATATGCACTCATGCACGGGCTGATCGAAGACATTGGACTCGCCATCATTGCAGCGGCCGTGGTCAGTGTTCTTGCCCACAGATTCCGACAGCCTATCATCCTCGCGTATCTAGCCGCGGGTGTGATCATTGGGCCGCTCATTGGTCCCCAGATCGTGCACGACCCTGAGCACATTGACATCATTTCAGAGATTGGATTGGTGTTTCTGCTGTTCATCATCGGTCTGGAAATGAACCCGCAGCATCTATTGGCCGGCGGCCGCGCCATCTTTGTGTCAGGCCTTGCGCAGTTTCCGCTGACCGTTGCTCTGGGTCTTCTGGTCTTTCTGTTGGCGGGTCTTGCCGGCAACTGGCTGGACGCGTTTTACCTGGCCGTGGCCTGCAGTCTCTCGAGCACTGCGATCGTAGTCAAAGCGCTCTTTGACAAGATTGAAATCAATTCTGTTCCGGGCCGGCTCACAGTGGGGATCCTCATCTTTCAGGACATCTGGGCCATCCTTGTCATTGCGCTCCAGCCGACGATCACGAACCCGGGAATTCTTCCAGCGGCCGTTGCTGTGGCTAAAGCGGGTGGTCTTCTCTTGGCAGGTTTCTTGATCAGCAAGTACGTGCTGCGGGTTGTTTTTGCATGGCTTGAACAGGCGCCTGAGCTGGTGGTTTCTGTTTCCTTGGGCTGGTGCGCGTTATACGCCGGCCTTGCTTCAAAAGCCGGCCTCTCTTTTGAAATGGGGGCTCTCATTGCCGGCGTGTCGCTTACGATTTTTCCTTACAGCGAACACATCACCGAGAAGATTCTGCCGCTCCGTGATTTCTTCCTCACTTTTTTTTTCATTTCGATCGGCATGAAGATCCCTTTCCCTGAAGGCACAGTGTTCGCCAAAATCCCTCTCGTGATCGGCTTCATCATCTTCTCGCGGTTCCTGATCATCTATCCCACCGCGCGTGCGGGAGGAGCAGGCAAGAGGACGAGTTTCATCGCATCGTTGAATCTTGCTCAGATGAGTGAATTTTCTTTGGTGGTTGCCGTGGCGGGGCTTGCGGGCGGGCACATATCGCAAGGCACCATGTCTCTGATTCTTTACGGTCTGGCCGGGGCTTCCATCGTTTCATCATACCTGCTGAAGTACAACCAGCAGATTTACGCTGCCGTCAGCACGCGTATTGCATTCCTGTCGGAGACTGTGGCGGATGAGGAAAGCCATTCGGAGAAACCATTGATCGTAATTCTCGGCGTCCACCGGACCGCGCGCGCCATGCTGGCCCGCATCCAGACAGCGCGACCTGACCTTCTGCCGCGCACGCTTGCAGCTGACTTCAGTGTGGAGGCGTTGACGGACGCAAAATCCCGCTTTGGAGTGCGGACTGTCTTTGGCGACGTGAAGGCGCGCGACACTCTTGTCCGCGCCGGCGTGCCGTCTGCCCACTGGATCCTCTGTACGATTCCGGACACCCTCCTG
>JACPZR010000341.1 GCA_016195395.1 Spirochaetia bacterium | reverse complement strand
GTGGATGCGCCATCCGGTGGTGGCCGAGCGCCCGTATCTGGCGTCGTCAGACCGCTATGGCGCGCTCGAAATCGGCCCGTCAGAGCGCGGTGCGTATTTGTCTCACGCCCTTGAAGCCAGTTCAAATCCCTGGCGGAGTGCTCAGGATACGCGCCTGAAGAATGAACGCGTCGAGGCACTTCTGACTTCAGGGGATGGTCATTGGATTTGGAAAACCCAGGATGAGCCGGCCTGCCCCGCGGGGCGAGAAGAGAAGCGACTGCCCGGCCTCGTGCCGTATCAGGACGATCCTCAAGCCCTGCCCGCACTGAAAGACTTCGTTGTCGACGCCGGGAGGCACGGCATCAGAGTGGTCTTCATACGGATTCCTTTGTCTCGAACCTGGGAAAGTTCCACCAATGCCGCGCTTGCGTACACACGAATGAATAACGTCCTTGATGAAGCGATGCGAGGACAGTCGCACGTGTCCCTTGTGGGAGACGTGGATCATACTTTCCGAGACCAGCCCGGTATCTTTCACGACTGGACGCACTTGTCCATGTGCGGCGCGCGTCAGTACACTCAGTTTCTGGTGTCGGCTTTTCCATGAGAATCGTTCCGGACATCGTGTCAGTTGCCGCAACATGGTGCAGGGTGGGTCAAATGAGAATGATTGCAGAGAGAAATGTGAATTTTTTTTCGCTCCGCCATTTTTCAGTTGGATTTTATCTGACAATCAAAGGACCGGGCAAAAAGGGGTATAATTAGGACACATCGTGGCACTTCTGACTTGGAATTTCTTAACAGACGAAGTGGATCCGGGGGCACTGCTCTTGGACTGCCGCTCAGAGGAGCAATACAGCCAAGGCACCCTTGCGCGCGCAGTGGGCGCGGCCTTTGTGAAGAAACCCTACGGCTCCGGGCCTGCCTCCATGTCCAAGCTCTCCGGCTACCTCATCGAAATCAAAAAGCGTGCCGGGGACAGACCCGTGATCTGTTTTGACGAAGGTGAGGGGATGTATGCAAGCCGCCTTGCATGGCTTCTGATGGGGATGGGTCTTCCGGACGTGCGCCTTCTGGGAATCCGCTCCAGCGATTTTACCAAAGATATGATCAAGCCGGGCACGGAACAGATTGAGTCGGGCCCAACAGATGTGGCCCTCCCTCTGAAAGGGATTGTGACCATCGGATTTTTGCAGCAGAACCTGACCCGCGTGCAGCTGATTGATGTGCGCACTCCGGAAGAATACGAGGGAGTCCTTCCCCGGATGACCAATCCAGAGCCGGGCAGCGTGTGCGGCCGCATCCCAGGTTCCATCAATTGGGACTGGCGGCTGCTCTACGGCCCGGAAGGCCACCTGAAGACCAAGATGGCCATCATCATGGACATCAAACGCATTGGACTTATCCAGGAACGTCCCACGGTTTTATACGACTTTAACGGCGCCCGTTCGTGTACGGCAGCCCTCCTTTTAAGCCGTTGCGGCCACCGCCAGGTTCAGGTCTATTTGGGCTCCTGGATGGAATGGCGCAAGAGCTCCATGCCCAAGCAGAACATGCGCAAGTACGGCTGATTCCGCTCCGCCGGCCTCTGCCGCATGCACGTCCCCGTGGCGGCCGCGCCGTCGTTTCTGTAAAAAAGCCGCTTCCCTCCGTGGACCGCGCCGTCTCTTTGGTTCCTGAAATTCACACTGTATGAGCAAAACACGCCGCATCCTTGTAACCTCCGCACTTCCGTACGCGAATGGTCCCATCCACCTTGGTCACCTCGTGGAATACATCCAGACTGACATCTGGGTACGCTACCAACGCTTCATGGGCCACCAGGCATGGTATTTCTGCGCCGACGATACGCACGGCACACCCGTTATGCTTGCAGCCAAGAAAGAAGGCATCACGCCGGAAGAACTGGTTCGGCGCACGCACACAGAACACCTGCGCGACCTGTCCGCGTTTCAAGTGGCCTTTGACAATTATTATACAACGCACTCAGACGAAAACCGGTGGTTTGCGGAAGACATCTACAACAAAGCCCTGAAAAACAAACACATCCAACGCAAGTCGATCCAGCAGCTCTACTGTCCCAAAGAATCCATGTTTCTTCCTGACCGATTTGTCAAAGGTGAATGTCCCAAGTGCGGCGCCAAAGACCAGTACGGCGATTCCTGTGAAGTCTGCGGCTCCACCTATCAGCCTAAAGATTTGAAGAAACCCTACTGCGCTTCCTGCTCGGCGGAGCCGGTGGAGAAAGAAAGCGAGCACCTCTTCTTCCGCTTGTCTGACTTCAAAGATTTTCTCAAGAAATGGATTGAGACGCCCGGACGTGTGGACCCAGCCGTCCTTAACAAGATGCAGGAATGGCTGGGCGGAGAGCTCCGCGACTGGGACATCAGCCGTGACGCT
>JACPZR010000340.1 GCA_016195395.1 Spirochaetia bacterium | reverse complement strand
GGCTCCGGCGCGCCGGCGCGCACGTGACGCTCGGCACCGACAACATGCACGGCGACATGGTGGAGGTCATGCGCTGGGCCCTGGCCATGGGCCGGCTCCAGGAGGGCGGGGTCACGGATTTCTGGCAGCCGCCGGCCGGCCTCTGCCTTTGGTGGACGAGTTTCGCTTTCAAATCATTCAATCGGGTCCGCCCATTTGGACGTTGTTTGAGCAGGGATACTTGGACCGCGCCGGAATTCCGCGTGAGGTCTACAATCAGGTCATCCAGGACCAACAGTTGTCTGCGCGTTATGTTTCCATGGGAATCAAACTGGATAGAGAAATTGATCTGGCGTCGTACTGGTTCAATTTCAACATGGACGACCCGCTTTTCAAAAACAACAAGAAGCTCCGGCAGGCCCTGAGCCTTGTTCTCGACCGCAAGGAGATGATCGAGCGATTCATGAATAACCGGGGCGTGCCGGCGCAGAGCCCTATCCCACCGGGAATTGAAGGATACTCGGAAGACTACCGGAACCCTTACGCAGAACAGAACTTGGAACTGGCAAAGCGGCTCCTTGCAGAAGCCGGCTACCCCAATGGGATTGATCCCGCCACGGGGCGCGCCCTGAAAGTCAGTCTGGTGCAGGTGGCTTCACCCGGATCCACGAGTCTCTACCGCTTTTACATTGACCAGTTTTCAAAGGTGAACATCGAGCTGAAGATTGAACTGTTAGACTGGCCCACGGTGATCGAAAAGAAGAACAAGAAGACCTACCAGATGATACATGGCAGCTGGGGCGCGGATTATCCCGATCCCCAGAATTTTCTCCAGCTCCTCTACGGGCCCAACACCGCCAACTCTTACAACGAAAACAATTACCACAACCCGGCCTTTGACGCGCTCTACGATCAGATGAAAGCCATGCCGCCGGGACCGGAACGCCGGGCCTTGATCAAGCGCATGATTGACATTGTATCGGATGATGCGCCTATGATGTTCCTCTTTCATCCGATTGTATTCAGCCTTTCGCACAAGTGGGTAGCGCCGATCAAACCGCATCCCTTTGATAACAACCAGCTGCGCTTCCGCGATATCGACACAGACACGCGCCGGGCTCTTACTTCGGAATGGAATCGTCCGCCCGCAGCGGCCTACCTCTTGATTTTTTGTGTTGTCGGCGGGCTTGCGGTTCTGGCCTTTATCGCCGTGCGTCAGTACAACAGAGGCAGGTCGTAAGTGGGCGCCTACATTGTCCGACGCATCCTTTACACAGTGCCCATCTGGCTCGGCGTGTACCTGATCACGTTTCTCCTCTTTCACATCAGGGACCCGTTGACGATTGCCAGGGTGCATCTGCCGCAGGCGCCGGTGACGGCCCTTCAGGCCTGGGCCAGAAATAACGGTTTTCATCTGCCGCTGTTCATCAATCTCCCCTCGGATGCGCGCATAACGCGCGTAGACGGAAAGGTTCATAAAGAATTCGCGGATCACGGTATTTTCTATTCCCAGTTTTTTCTGGGTCTGCGCGATTTAACGTTATTTGAATTTGGAACGGACAAGAACAAGCAGCCCATTGCGCAGGCGATCAAACAGAGGGTGGGCCCGTCGCTTTCGATCATGGTGCCTTCGTTTGTCCTGACACTGCTTTTCAGCATTGTGGTGGGTCTCTTTGTGGCCTATTTCCGTGAAACCACAGCGGACATCACAATCGTGATTACCGTGACAATCATGATGAGCATTGCCATGCCCGCCTACCTTGTGGGAGTGAACTTTCTCTTTGGCCACGTGTTACGGATTGTACCCGTGTACAACAGCGTCCTGCTTCCCATCTTCGTGGCCTTTGTCTCCGGCATCAGCGGCCAGATTCGTTTCTTCCGCGCCGTATTTCTGGACCAGATGAATCAGGACTATGTCCGCACGGCCCGGGCAAAAGGCGTGGGAGAAGCGCGCGTGCTCGCCCGTCATGTGCTCCGCAACTCGCTCATCCCGATTCTCACATCCGTGGTCATGTCGCTTCCATTCTTGATTACAGGTTCGCTCCTGTTGGAGCAGTTCTTCGGCATCCCGGGCATGGGAGACATGATGTTTACGGCCGTTGTCAGCCAGGACTTTCAAGTGATCCGGGTCATTGTCTACCTGGGTTCATTCCTATATATGCTGGGAAGCCTCTTGACCGATATTTCCTACACGATCGCCGATCCACGGGTAGTCCTGAAATGACGCACGCGCTCTTTGTAGTCCTTACGGATTTGGCCATCGCCTCTGCCGCCGGCATCATTGTGTGGTCGCTTGTGAGGCTGGCGCGTCAGGAATACATGGCGGACGCCATGGAAAGCCTGAAGAGCCGGAGACGGGTCCGCATCGCTTTTTACGTGGCCTGTGTATACTTTGGCATTGGCTTGTTAGATCAGATTGCGATCCCGGGACTCGACCCCATCCGTGACAAGAGCGTGCTCGACGTTGCGTTCAGCGTTATTCCTCAGGAGAGAACGTACTCGGCGCCCTTTGCTTCGTTTGTAACGGGAATCACTCCGGGCACGGAACAGGAACCGGTGAACAGAGTCAAAGGGATCCATCTCTTGGGCACTGACGTTAACGGATACGATGTTCTGTATAACGTCACAAAAGGCAGCGGCACCGCCCTGATACTCGCCTTTGGAACAAGCTTCGTGACGTTTCCCATCGGGATCCTACTCGGGATCATGGCAGGCTACTTTGGAAAACGCACGGACGACCTGATCCAATGGCTTTATACAACGATATCCAGTATTCCGTGGCTTCTCTTTGTGATCGCATTCTTGATGGTGTTCGGCCGGGGTCTCCTCTGGATCTGTCTCGCCATCGGCCTCACTTCATGGGTGGACTTGGCGCGTCTGATACGCGGAGAAACGTTAAAGCAGAAGAGTCTCGATTACGTGACGGCGGCCCGCGCCGCAGGAATTCCCACGTTCCGTATTTTGATCCGCCACCTCCTCCCCAACATGATGCATCTTGTCATCATAACGTTCACACTGTCGTCTTCTTCCGTAATCCTCGCTGAGAGCATCCTGACCTTCATTGGAATCGGTGTTGAACCGGGCACGGCCTCGTGGGGCGTTATGCTGGTGGAAGCGCAGAAGGAACTGATGCGGTCTCCGCGCATCTGGTGGGTATTTGGTGGCGCCTCATTCGTTGGAATTCTGCCGCTGGTGCTCTCCCTCAATGTCTTGGGCGACGCGCTGCGTGACGCACTCGATCCGCGCTTGAAGGGTACTTCATGAGTCTGCTGTCGGTTGAAAATCTCTTTGTCCACTTTGACACGCAGCACGGGACAGCGCGGGCCGTGGATGGAATTTCGTTTGCGTTGGAGTCGGGCCGGACGCATGTTCTGGTGGGCGAATCAGGGTGTGGAAAGTCCGTCACGGCGCTCGCGATTATGGGGCTTCTGCCCGTGGGCACTCCCAAACCAAGCGGTCGTATTCTTCTGAACGGAAGCGATCTCTTGGACCGATTTCCTCACGGCTACCGCGGCATCCGGGGATCTGAGATTGCCATGATTTTTCAGGAACCAATGACGGCGCTGAATCCGGTCATGCGCGTGGGAGATCAACTTCTTGAAGCGATTGAACTCTACCCGGAACGGTCGCTCCGCTCTGCTGCTGATGCTCCAATAACGGCCTATGAGCGCGCCATTGAATTGATCACGCTCACGGGTCTTCCTAATCCGCCGGAGACTTTCAAAAAATATCCGCACGAACTTTCCGGGGGCATGCGGCAGCGTGTGATGATCGCGATCGCGTTGTCGTGTCGGCCGTCGCTCTTGATTGCGGACGAGCCCACCACCGCGTTGGACGTCACCACGCAGGCACAGATTCTTTCGCTTATGAACGAGCTCCAGACCAAAACGGGCACCGCTGTGCTCTTGATTACGCATAACCTGGGCGTCGTGGCGCAGACGGGTCACACGATGTCCGTGATGTACGCCGGTCAGATTGTAGAGCACGGCCCGGTGAGCGCCGTTTTCCAAAACCCCTGCCATCCCTACACGCAGGCTCTCTTTGGGGCGTTACCCTCGCTACACGGGTCCCATAGGACGCGGCTGAAAGCCATCGGCGGAAGCGTGCCCCCGGCCACAGCATACGATTCCCTCCCGTCGCCCTGCCGCTTCTTTGAAAGGTGCGATTTTCAGGACGAAAGGTGCTTTCAAAAGAGCGGACGAGGTGATCACTGGTCCGGATGCGCGCGGGAAAAAGGATCGTAGAGCGTTTCCGGGATCACCCGAGCCAGGGTGAAATTGATTGACACGGCACCAGATACGCCCAAGACGATGCAATCAGTGTTGCACCGGATCCGGAAGTTCGCGATAGGGGCTCCGGTCCTCACCGGAATATCCTTCCTTGCCCTTTTCCTCGCCGTCTATCTGGCTGGAGTGAAAATTCCCAACGCGTTGTTCAGCGACATGGTAGCCAAATGGCTCCAGACCAAGAATCTGATTGAAACCGGCAACGCAGCCAACTGTCGATACTCCGAATCCATCGATCCTGACTTCAACTTCATCCCGGGCCCGTCATATTTCTACGTTATCAAGAACCAAAAATGCTGGAACTTCTATCCGGTACCGTTTGCGTATCTCGCGGCGCCCTTTGACAGACTCCTTCCCCTCCATGGCCTGTATCTCATGAACTTTCTCCTCCTGGCTTGCGTCGTGTTCTTTGCGGCTCGAACCATGAAAGTTCTGCTTCCCGATCGTCC
>JACPZR010000339.1 GCA_016195395.1 Spirochaetia bacterium | reverse complement strand
TTGGCCGCCCGGTCGCTCACGAAGAGCGGAATCGAAAGGAGTGCGCCCGCCAGTGACGGGTTTCTGTCCCGGCGGTCCAGCCGCAGGACGTTGTTGCTGGGGAGGCTGGCCTGTCCCCGCCGGGCGGGGCGCCGTTGGACGCTGCTGCCCTTGGCTGGGTGCCTGCGGCTGCTGTGGCGGCGTGGGTTGCTGTGCGACAGGAGGCTTAGGCTGTATGGGTTGTGCGGGACTAGGAGGTCGTTGCTCGGCCTTGGGGGCGCTCTGTCCGGGCGCCTTCTTATCAGACGCCCCTCCCTTTGACTTTTCAAAGAGATCGGAGATGTCCTTGTTCTGCGGCTGCGAAGATTTCTTGATGACGATCTTCTTCTTTGCTTTGGCCGCGTCGTTCGCCGACGATGACTGCTTTTTATCCTGGTCCGACATGCTCTAGGATTCTTCCTCCGTGATCTCCACGGTATCTGCGACAATTTTCAAGATCTGACGCGCCGTGGCCTTCCCAACTCCGGGCATCTGCTCGAGTTTTTCAGGGTCGATTTCGACCAACTCTTCCACACTCTTAATTCCAGTCCCCTCCAAAATTCCGATAATGCGCGGTGTTAAACCGGGCAATTCGTAAAGCGGGGTGTAATCCAGTTCCACCGGCGGCTCAACGGGAGCGGGTCTGAACAAGGCTTCCAGTTGCGCGCGCGCCTCCGGAGAAGCCATCTCCTGGCTGAACTGTGTCAGTGATTTGACGGTGAGCCTGGTAGACGTGAGCTGCGAGGCCAGACGCACGTTCTGACCGCTCATCCCAATGGCTTGGCTGTAGAATTCATCCGGAACAAGGACAAGCGCCTCGCCTGAATTGGGATCCAAGCGGACTTCGGAGACGCGTGCCGGCGAAAGCGCATTGGCGATCAGGTCTTCCTTCCGGTCCGACCAGCTCACGATGTCGATCCGCTCATTGCCCAGTTCACGCACAATCGATTGGATTCGGACGCCCTTGATGCCTACGCACGCTCCCACGGGGTCAACGTCTGACCGATTGGATTTCACGAGGAGTTTCGTCCGGTAACCCGCATGTCGCACAATGCCGAGGATCTCAACAACGCCGTCATAAATTTCAGGGATTTCAAGTTCAAACAGCTTCTTCACAAACACGGGAGCTGCGCGTGAAAGCGTAATGAATGGACCCGGCTCACGCGACTTCTCGCGCCGGAGTTCCACGGTCTTGATCACGGCTTTGACTCTGTCTCCCGGACGGAAGCGATCGGTGGGAATCTGCTCACGGCGGGGAAGAATCCCTTCCGCGCGTCCCAGGTCGATGTACATCACGTCGCGGTCGCGCCAGCGCAAAAACGAACCGCTGATCAGTTCGCCTTCTTTGCCTTGAAACTCATTGTAGATAATTTCGCGTTCCAGCTCTTTGAGGCGCTGCAGGAGCACCTGGCGCACGTTCGTGGCGCCAATGCGTGAGAATTCAAACGGGTTTTCCTTGATCTCAAGGACTTCACCTATTTGAATATCAGGCTTTGAAGCCTGCGCTTCTTCCAAAGAGACCTCTTTGGCCGGGTCTTCCACTTTCTCCGCCACTTTGCGGCGGCAGATCACCCATATCTCGAGGTTGTCTTTGTCGAGAATCGCTTCGAGGTCCGCTTCTTGACCGTATTTCCGCTGATACGCAGTGACAAGGCTACCCCGCACCACTTCCATCACTTCATCTTTCGACAGTCCCTTCTGCGTGGAAATGTCATTGATGTAGTCAAAGAAGGCTTTGAGATCCGGTCCGCTCGTTGTGCGCGCTTTTGCTGCTTTTGCCATATTTCAGAAATCCAAATAGAGATTCGCTTTCAGAAGGTCTCCGGGCGCTACCGCCAAGTTCTGTGTCCGTCCGCTTGCTCCTCCGCTCTTTTTCCGCTTCTTACCAGTATAACGTTCAAAATTCAACTTTGGGTCCGCTTCCGGGCCGGTCCCGATGTATACAACCAACTCGTGCTTGTCCTTCTCACCCTCGCGAAACCGGATCTTCAAGGGCTGTCCCTTGAATCGTTCAAGGTCCCCGGGCAGACGCAGTTCCCGTTCCGCGCCCGCAGATCCAACTTCCATACTGTAGTTGTCAGGAGTCAGCCCTGAAGGAAGAACGCCGGCGGTCCCTGCATTGATCTCTTCATCGACCGCAGTTGAAAAACGGCGGCTGAACTCTTCACAGTCATCCACGCTCACGGAGCCGCGGGGGTCATTCAAGCCGTCGATCTCAACGACGAAGTGCCATCCACTTCCGCTCTTCTTGAGCGATGCGGAAAAAATCCCGATTCCTGGTTGTGCTGCACGTTCTGCCAACCCGGCCAGATCTTTCTCCACCCCGACTCCTTATGACCAAAAAAGGAGTGGGCACTCCCACTCCTTCCTCTGACAAGAAATCAGACCCAGGGCTACAGGTCAAACAGAAAATCCTTGCTCGCCTGGCCCAAAGGACCGCCTTTGCACTATGCCGCTGTTTCAACCCGGGCCTCGTCGTGTCTTTCTTGTTATTCTTGCGGGCCTGGTCGCGTCCAATTGCGCGCGCTTCCGGATTGAAGAGCTTGAACCGTCCCTCTTGACATCCATCCCCATAGCGGCCGCCGGAGGCGCAAACCCTGAACAGCTCCCGCAGGGAATGCTGCAAGGCCGCGTTGTGTATAACTTCCCTGCGCGCGCAGTCGCGGACAACAAGTATGTGTATGTCAGTGACCCGGCGCGCGGCGTTGTGCGCGCCTATGCGCGCGGTTCAGGGAAACCCCAGAAGGTCTTTGGAAGCGCCAAGCCTCCGGGGGACGACGTCAAGTTCGTAAAGATCCGGCAGGGCATCCCGGGCTGGGTGGCCGCAGACGGGGAAGGCAACGTCTACATTCAGGTCCGTCCCTCATCAGAAGCCGGGGAAGAAAAGGTGCGGGTGATCCCGCCTGAAGACCGCGTTCCTCAGGAGACATCGGCAGAGATCAACCTCAGCCCGTCGTACATTGTGCATGTGAACGACAGTGATGAGGCCGTGACCCTCGGAAAGACGGGACCCGGAGGGGACCCTTTCGCGGGAATCTACCGCATGGACGCCGCCGAGGACGACCTTCTCTTTGTTTTGACAGCGGACGGCACGGACAAGTCGCTTTCAGTCTTTAGAAAAGATAAGCGCGTACGCACGTTTGAAATCAAGGAACCCGGCAACGAACAGGATAGAAAGACGTTTCACGTCGAAGTAGAGGACATCGTCCCGCACATCAAAGGCGAATACGCCCTGGCGTCCGTGGCCTTCCGCAATAAGAACACGTTTGACGCCGCATCCCGACGAGTGTATAAAATCCTCTCGACCGGGTCCGTGACTGAAATCATGCGCACGCGCGACGTTGAGGACTTCTTCTGCTGGCTGAAACCGGACGGCGGATTCTACATGCTGAACACAGAAGGCGACGGGACAAAGATGCTTCTCAAGACCTACACAGGCGAAGGGGAATACCTCAATAACAGACTGATCACATTTCCGGGGCTCCGTTCTTCGTGGCGGGATTTGTACCTCACGGTGGATGGCAAAATATACACAACGAGACTCCTGAAAGGGAAACTTGAACTGTATGAGTGGAAGTAGTCCGCTTCACCTGCGCTTATTCGATTACGCTTCATCGCTGGAAGTAGACAAGCGGACTCAGGCCCGCGGCTTTTCTGAAACACAGTTAATGGGCCAGGCCGCCCTCGCATCCGCCCTCCGCCTGTTGGACCGACTGGATCAGAACGCCACTGATATCTCCCTCCCCACCCTCTGGATTCTCTGCGGCACAGGAAACAACGGTGGTGACGGACTGGCGCTGGCGTATATGCTCTTGGGGTCCGGTCGCGTCCGGTCAGAACAACTGCAGATCTTTCAAACAGGCCTCATGCGGTCACAGGCCGCGAAGTTCTATCTGGAGCAGCTGGGAACCGCCGGTGTCACAACGCAGCCGTCGCAGGCATTTCTTGGAAGCCTCCCCAGAGACCATGATATCATCGTTGAGGCATTACTCGGGACCGGTCAGTCGGGCGCGCTCCGCGGTGAGGTGGTGCGACTGGTTTCTGAAATCGCTCATGCTGCGTCTAAATCCCGGGCATATCATGTGGCGCTCGATGTGCCGGCCGGCCTCACAGAAGACCGTCGCTCTGACATGGGTGAAAATGAAAAATCGTCCGGGGCCGTGCACATCCCCATCCCGGATGAAATTCACAGCTATGGAACACGAAAGCTCGCAGCCTATCTGGACGAGAGGATCGTTTCAACGTCACAGATTATTGAATTCCCCATAGGATTTCATCCGGAAGATTTAGGACACCCCGTGTCCGC
>JACPZR010000370.1 GCA_016195395.1 Spirochaetia bacterium | reverse complement strand
TTCTTCCCCAAAGACATACAACAGATCCTGTAAAATCAACGTGGAAACGGTGCGATCTGGATGCCTTAAGAGCGCCTCTATCGAGGGCCAATCCTGTTTCAGGATATAGTGGTCGTTCAGGGATTCAATGACAAAGGAGAGAACATACGGTGGTAAGCGGTGATTTGCATGGATCAACGTCTGAAAGGAGTCCATCATATCCAGATAGCGTTCTACGGCCTCGGCGCGTTCGTCCGTCTTTCCAATTTTTGAAAGCACGTCGTGCAGATAGAGAATGTTATATCGCAGCAGGTGATGCGAACAGATGGGTCCCGCGCCGCCGATCGAATCCTCCGTGTCTATGTAGTGGTTGTCTTCGGCGCCTTTCGCGCGTAACAGTTCGATCAGTTTGGCGTTGCCCGAAAGCTTTGCAAGTGACATAGCCGTTGCCCCTTTCTCGAAATCAATCGTGTCCGTGGGTGAGCCACGTTCCAGCAACAGCTCCGCGGCGTCATATCGGCCGCGAAAGCAGGCCTGCATCAGCGCATTCCAGTTCAAGTCGTTTGTTTTGCCTATATCCGCGCCGTGATCAAGAAGCAATCGAAGGGCTTCGCGTTCACCCGTCGCGGCCGCGTACATGACTGGTGTGCTGCCTTCGGTGTCGCGTGCGTCAACGTCCGCGCCGTGCTCTATGAGATACCGTATGACGTCGATTTTGCCAAAGGCAGCCGCTTTCATCAGGGGAGTCTCATGTTTTGAACCCCACGCATCGTGTGCATCAGGGTCGTCCACTGCGATGCCGGATTCCACCAACAGCCGCACCATGGGAAGGTCGCCCTTCTCGGCAGCGGTCACGAGGGCTCCGCCGCTCTGTGATACATCTACGCCTGTTTGAGGATGCGTGTCTGGTCGATGTTTCCCCCGCCGCTTTTCGAGAATCAGCTGCACGAGCGATGGATCACCGGACTTTACGGCCTGCTTCAGCAGACTTCCTTCAAACCTTTCTTTGGAGTCAGGGTCTGCGCCGTGCAAAAGCAGAAGCTTCACGGTGTCGTAGTGCTGATGCGCCATGGCGGCAATCACGGCATTTTCCTCGCCGTTGTAATTCACCGAATCCACAGGCAGACCTTGGGCGAGCAACGTTTCTGTGATTTTCGTTTTACCGTGCCAAGCGGCCGCATAGAGCGCATTGCCCAGCCCTTTAGAAGTCAACGGAGCTCCGTGCTTAATCAAGAGGAGGGCCATAGGAGCGTCGTCGGCGGGACCGGCGATCAGTTCAAAGAGCGGATTTTTGTGATTCGCCCCATGTCGTATCTTTGCTCCGGCATCAAGGAGCATCCTGGCCGTATCGAGCGTTCTATCGTGGGAGAGGGCCAGCGTCAGAGGAGTGTATCCATTCGCTCCGACTGCGTTAACGTCCACACCGTGCTGCAAAAGCATTCTCACGATCTCGATGTAATTGCGTCTCACCGCAAAGTGAATGGCTCCGTCTCTTCCCGGCGGATGTGCCGCGGCCATGTGCGCCCCACGGCTGATGAGGTACGCGGCGATTTCTGCGGCATTCTCGCTTGCGTTGCAGGCGGCCATCAGCGGCACATAGCTTGTATCATTGCCGCTGGTATCCTTGAACTTGTCCCTGCGGTTTACGTGGGCGCCTCCTTCAACCAGGGCGCGGACAGCGTCCATATGTCCGTAGAGGCATGCAAATGTGAGGAACGTCCGGTTGGAGTTTTCCGACATCGCATAGTTGGGCTTTACGCCGTCACGCAACAACTGCTTCACCGCATCAGCGTTGTCCTTGTGGACGGCAGAAGCCATGAGTTCATTTAGATTAGGCATGTCAGGGTTAGACACCTACAAGACCGCGGGCGACTCTCCTTGGGTGTAGCGCCGGCACATCGTGTTTCGTCATCCTTTCCAAGAGGCCCGCCTGCAATGCTTTCTGATTTCCTGAGTTTCCTTCGTCAAGTTATTGACAGCATCGCGGTGCCCTGTGAGGAAACGCGATGTCTAAAGAGTTCGATTTTATTGTATATGGAGCCAGCGGTTTCACAGGCCGTCTGGTGGCAGAATACCTCACCCAGCGCGGCATCAAGGGTTGGGCCATGGCCGGTCGCAGCGCCGCGAAACTCGCTGAAGTCCGTGATCTCATTGGTGCGCCATCCGATACGCCGCTGGTGGAGGCCGATGCATCGAACCGACAGTCGCTTACGTCGCTCTGCGACCGGGCGCGGATCATCCTGACGACGGTGGGCCCGTACCAGCTGTACGGATCCGATCTTGTGGCCGCTTGCGCTGCGTCGGGGACGGACTATCTGGATTTGTGCGGGGAACCGGCGTGGATGCGGCAGATGATCGATGCCCACGAACCGGAAGCAAAAAAGAGCGGCGCACGGATCGTTTTCTCCGCAGGGTTCGACTCGATTCCTTCCGACCTCGGAGTCTGGTTCCTACAAGAGGCCGCCAAAAAGAAATTCGGCGCGCCGGCGCCGCGTGTCAAGGGACGCGTGCGCAAGATGCAGGGGAGCGCTTCCGGCGGGACGATGGCGAGCATGAAGGCCACGCTCAAATCGTCCATCAAAGACGGGGCCATCCGGACCCTCCTGACGAATCCCTTTGCTCTTACACCCGGCTTTGAAGGGCCGCCGCAAC
>JACPZR010000369.1 GCA_016195395.1 Spirochaetia bacterium | reverse complement strand
CATTGCCTTTTCCTCTCCCAGAAGCGCCACAGCTGCATGCCCGCAGGCAAGGATCAGCCGGATTCCGGACGTTGTCACTGTGTGGGCCACGTGTTTGAGGCAACTCGTGGCGCGCCGCTGCCAGTCCGGCTGGGTGCTCCGCTCTGCATTGAAGTGGCAGGCGGGAAATTCCTGGAAATGCGGCCCGTCAAAGTCGAGCCCGGCCGCTTTCAGCATGCGTGCAAAGACATCGTCTTCTTCCGGTGACCCCAGAACAAACCGGGCACTCCGGTCCGGCCGCACTTTGGCGCCCGGCGCAGGCCCCGCGTGGTGAAGAATCAGAATGGGGAGCCGGCCCTCGCGCTTGAACTGACGCACGGGATACATCCGTTCGCGGCAGAGTGTGCACGATGCGTTAGGTGGAAGACTCTCCCTCACATGAGCGGGTACGTCGATGGGGCCGGCGGCTGCACCGCTCGCGCTCGGTTTGGCCTTTGGCGGCGGCTGGTAGACAAACTCAGCGTGCTCTGGTTTGATTTCACCTTCGCCCTGCCAGATCAATTCGGATGCGATGTCCGCATCCGCCAAGGCCACTGCAAGGTCCGCCGTGATAGCGCCGAACAACGCCACAGGGTCCGACGGTTTTGTCTCTGCTTCGGCGGCCATCAAAGTTTCTCCACATCGATCCCGAGCGACTTGATCTTTCGGTGCAGATTCGTCCGTTCAATGCCCAAAAATTTCGCGGCGCGGCTGACGTTACCGTCATGCTGACGAAGCGCCTGGATAATGTAGTTGCGTTCAAATTCTTCTTTGGCGCGTTTGAAGTCCCCGCTCGCAGGCATGGTATCAACTACGTGCTTGTTTCTTGGATCTTTCAGATGCGTGATCACAGTTTCCTGCGTGATCTCCTCTTCGGTGGCCATGATACAGAGCCGTTCCACCACATTCTTGAGTTCGCGCACGTTTCCGGGCCAGCCGTAGTTTGTCAGAAATTCCACGGACTGCACCGTGAACCGACGCGCGGGCAGTTCATTCTGTTTGATGGTCTCCCTCATGAAGTGGTCAATCAAGAGCGGGATATCCGTAATTCTGTCACGGAGCGGCGGCATCGTAATCGGGATAACGTTCAAACGGTAGTACAAATCCTCGCGAAAACGGCCTTCCCTGATTGCGGCTTCCGGGTCAATGTTTGTGGCGGCAATCACGCGCACATCCACCTCAATGTTGTCCGCTCCGCCTACGCGCGTAAAACGCTGCTCCTGAAGAACGCGAAGCACGCGCGACTGCGTGGCAAGGGACATATCAAAAATTTCGTCGAGAAAGAGCGTCCCGCCGTTGGCCTGCTCAAAGCGTCCGATCTTTCTGTCATGCGCGCCGGTAAACGATCCCTTCTCATGGCCAAAGAGCTCGGATTCAATCAATTCTTCCGGGATTGCCGCGCAGTTCACTTCCACGAAGGCGCCCTGCGACCGCCGGGAATTCTGGTAAATGGCGCGCGCCACAAGTTCCTTTCCGGTTCCATTCTCGCCATAGATGAAAACGCGTGCGTTGGTGCCGGCCGCCTGGGCGATCGCCTGCTTCACTTCGAGAATCTGCGGAGACGTCCCGATCAGATCGTCAAACTCCAATTTGATTTCTTTGAGCGACTTGGCGTGCTCTCTGGGATCCACTTTCAGAATTTCAAAAAT
>JACPZR010000368.1 GCA_016195395.1 Spirochaetia bacterium | reverse complement strand
CACCGTTGTCGAGAAGCTGGCGCTCCGTTGATTTGGCAAAACTGTAGCTCGCGAGCGTGGGCTGTGCCGCACGGAGCACCTGCTGGAACGTTGCCGCCTCGTCAGCCGCCCCTCCCTTGGGAAGTGCCGGCTCCGGTCCGGCGGAAATCGAACCGGCCAGTCGCCCCAACAAATCCTTGAATGAAAAACGCATCCCCGCCAGAGCCCACCGCCGGCCGGATAGATAGGCGTCCATGTCCCGTGCGGGGATGTGCGTGGCGTTCTCTTGAATGAACACAGCGTCTACGCCGTAGGAAAGCACAGGTGTCGCAAGCATCCCCGAGTTCCGATTGAACGCATCCGGAGATACGCCGAGCACCGCATAACGTGGAAACGGCGGCACCGCAGTCAGTCGCTCTGCCAGGAATGCGTGATATGCCGGCACCGCCTGGGGGCCCGCGTAGTTGATGATGTCCCATCGCTCTCTGTCCGCGGGCGAGAGCATATCCCGGCCGATGGCGAACGAACGCGAATCACCAAAGACAAATAACGTCTTCTTTTTCCCTTCGTTCTGAACCAGCCGATCGTGCGCTTTGGTCAGCTGCTCCAACCGAAGTCGAAGAAGTCTTTGGCTCCGACGGAAAACTGAAGAACCTGGAGAGCCACAGCAATGCCGCACACCGGCAGAAGCCAGCTTTCATAGCGTCTCAAGCGTCTGAATACATCCGGCTTTTCCTCTGCCAGATGGAACGCGGCCACAGCAAGGAAGCCCGCAAGAAAGACGAGCGGGTTCTCAAGAGTACGGCCGCCGGACCCGCCGCCGCCGTAGAGCCGCAGAGTGGTCTTGAGCGCCCATTCAAACGAGGGGGCAAAGAAGAAAGCGGAGATGGGCACAAAGATCGCATATGTGACTAATCCGCGCAGAATCTTGCCGGGCAGAGTGGCCGGGGTCTCTTTGATGCCGCGTCGGTCCAGAAACCCTTCTATAGAAAGAACAATGCCGATTACTGTCCCCCAGATCACGAAGCTGTACGACGCTCCATGCCAAAGACCGCCCAAAAAGAACGTTATCACAAAATTCACATACACACGCCACTCCGACACGCGGCTGCCGCCGAGCGGAATGAAGATGTAGTCACGAATCCAGAGGGAGAACGTCAAATGCCAGCGCTTCCAGAACTCGGACAGGGAATGCATGAGAAACGGGGCCCGGAAGTTGATAGGAATGGTGAAGCCCAGCATGAAACCAAAACCGCGCGCAAGGTCGGAATACGCGGAGAAGTCCGCATAGAGCATAAGCATGAGCGCGCCCACGGCCATCCAGCTGGAACCCACGGAAATGTCGTACGGCGACTTGGCGGCGAGCGCGGGCGCGGCAAACTCGAGGAGCATATCCGCCACAACCACTTTCTTGACAATGCCCGTAAGGATCAGCCAGAGACCTCCCTTCATCTTGTCCACGTCCGGCTTGAACCCGCGCCGGCATTCGATTGTCTGCGGCAGGAGTT
>JACPZR010000359.1 GCA_016195395.1 Spirochaetia bacterium | reverse complement strand
TGTCGTGCACGTTCTACTATGTGGTTCTCATAGTCATGATAGACGGCGAGGGCAGCGTCGGATCCCGTGCAGACAACGTCGAGCGCCGTCATGTCCGGGTGAAAGACTCCCGCCTCGCGGTACTGCGCAGGCTGAAAGAAACCGATTTGGCGTTTCACTGTGCGGAGATCGATTTCTCCCGGCCGCGTACCCAGAAGCTCCACAGATCCCGATGTGGGCCATTCATTCGTAGTCATGATGGAAGCGAGCGTAGATTTTCCAGCGCCATTGGGCCCAAGAATGACCCAGTGTTCCCCTTTGGAGATGGCGCACGAGATTCCTTTGAGAATGGCGTTGCCGCTGCGTTGGAACGTAACGCTGTGCAGTGTCAGGAGGCGCTGCGCTCCGCCGGTCATGCCGCCGGGGCCTGAGAAGAGTAGTCCTTTTCAAAAAGTTCGGCTTTGGTCTTGAATCCTTCTTCAGTTGTGATGCCGAACTCCGTCAGAATTGAGGGTTCCACGGTGTAAAATCCGTGTGTCTTCAGTCCGGCTTCGTGGAGTCGTACCGCCATGTAGATAGAGTGGATAACGTCGACATACACATCGGGCGATTGGAGCGGCTTCTGCTGGTAACGAATGGCGGCCACCAACGGCGCGGGGAAGCGCCACTTCTCCGCAAGGAGGGCACCCACTTCAGGATGGCTCATGCCCAGAGTGATTTCTTCCAACACCGATGAGTTTCGAATCCGCGTAGCGCCCGCTACATCGGCTATCAACTTGATGGTGGAGGGATCCAGCGCCAGAAGAACAATCTTGCCCAGTTCAAACAAGAGCCCCGCAACGGAGACGGCATCCGCTATGTCCGGTTGACGCGCCAGTTTTCGGGCAAAAAAGGAAACACGGTTGGAGGCTTCCCATATCGTTTCCAGGTCCTTGACACGGTATCGCGAACTGATAACGTTACGCGCGCCGGAAACAAGAAGTAGATTCCGGATTGTCTTCACTCCAATGATTTTAACCGCGTCTGTGAGGGACGGGCTGCGGAATCGGTTCATGTATCCCGCGGAATTTACCAGTTTCAAAATCTGCGCGGTCAGTGCCGGATCCCGTTGTATCTCGGTGGCAATCGCAGAGAGGCTGGCGGAACTCGAGTCGCACAGGTTCAGGATCTGCGTTATGTTGGCCGGGAAAGAGGGCAGGGCGCTGACTTCCGCGAGGATGCGCTCTTTGAACTTCACTTTGACTTCAGATTTTCCTATCTTGAGCGGGATTGCTACGCGTGTAGTCGTTTGTCCGTTTCCAGATTCAATCTGAAAATTCTTGGTCGAGATCCCCGCGTTTTGCAGAAGGACAAGCACCAGCACAATCCCCAGGCCCGCGCCCTCCGTATCGTCGCGCACTGCATCCATGATAGAGTGGACGTCTCTGGATGCCTCAAATGCGCTGATGCGGTTCTTGATCCGCTTCATCTCGAAGGGAAGGATCTGCGCGTTATTCGTAATTTCAATGTGGAGCGCGTCCGCATCCATCCCCAGTGAAACGCGGATCCAGAACGGCACATCTTTGTGAAGTTCGCGGTACTCGTCCCAGTATTTCAGGACATCGTTGCCAAACGACACCATCCCGCTTTCATACTGCGCGGGGTCCATGATATCGAGGCCCTTCTCATGGAAATAGACACGCTTGGCGATGGCCTTGCTGCAGTTGAAAACGGTCTCTTTCAGGAGCACCAGCACCAATTCAGTGAGGTAACCCAGGTCCACTTCCGACAGGAGGCGGAAGAGAAAGCCGGATATGAAGTCAAATCCGGGCTCAAGCAGACCAGGGTATTGGTATGTAACTGTCTCACCGGCTAAGACGCGGGAAACGTCACCGGGCCGTGAATCCATGGACGGCACGGAGGCAGAAACTGCGTGATTCCGCTGCTATCAAGCCCTTTTCGCGTCCCGCAGCGGGGTCCGTCCAACCGGGCATCGCTCTCCCCGATTCCTTATTATGTCGCAGCGGGATCATAGGATACCAGCATGAGAAACTTCAAAAGGGTTCGATTGGTCAGGGAAGAGGAGGCAACGGGAGCGGGTTTGGAACCCGCGGACAGCCGGGGCGAGG
>JACPZR010000358.1 GCA_016195395.1 Spirochaetia bacterium | reverse complement strand
ATTTCTTTTTTTTTTTTTTCTCTTCGCCATCCGTCATGACCCTTTTGGCTCAACCACATTTGCTGTAGGCTTCAAGCTTACGCTCGCCGTACTCGCTTTCAGCTTCCTTGCAAGCAGTGTCTACATCATAAATGACTGGCGTGATCGCGAGCTGGACAAGCTGGACCCACGCAAGAAAAACCGACCGCTGGCAAGCGGCGCGGTGTCGAGCGGTCTGGCTCTCCTTGTATGGGGCCTCCTCTTGGGCTCCGGACTCGCCATGGGCGCCGTGCTTCCAGCGGGTGTTTTGCCCACGCTGCTTGCGTATCTTGCTGCCAACTTCTTCTACAGCTGGGTGGGAAAGCGCATCGTCCTTGTGGATGTGTTTATCATCGCCATCGGATATGTGTTCCGCGTGATGGTTGGCGCTTATGCCATACAAGTTGAGGCCAGCCCGTGGCTCCTCTCCTGCACATTCTTCATCTCATTGTTCCTGGGCTTCTTCAAACGTTACTATGAAGTGAAGGTGGGCCCGGCGGAATCCCTCATCGGCGGCACGTACAGCGTGGACACGCTCCGCAGCTTCATTGCCATCACGGCGACATTGGCGATTGTCACGTACTCCCTCTACACTCTGCAGGGAACACACTCATACGCAAACCTCTTCTGGACAATCCCCCTGGTGGTCCTTGGAATCTTCCGCTACTACATGCTTCTACAGGCGCCGGAAGACTTGGAAGACGGAAACCCGTCAGACCTTCTCCTTGCTGACAAGTTTCTGATCGTGACGGTATTTGCGTGGATGGCCCTCTGCGCCGGATTGATCCTCTTCTTTCAGGGATAATAGATAACGTTGACGCAGAGCCGGTGCGGTGAAAATGCCACCGGCCACTGATTGATCGAGACCTGGATGAACTACTTTTGACGCTCAAGCTTGAGGATGTATGTCTCTCCAAACTGTTCGCGGTAGAGAAACTTGTCGTCAAGGCCCAGCATTTTCACCTTGAGCGTAGTCACATACTTGCCGGTGCCTTTTCTGAAAGTGGTGATCGTCAGAGTGTCCTTGCCCACCTCATACTTGTGGAAGTATTTGTCCGTCTGGGTATCTCCCTTGATGGAATGCATCCCGTCCGCCTTAAACTCTTCTTCCCAAGTCTTGGCGCCCGCTGGTATCGGCTCGCATTTGTGAGTGGCCATGTCACAGTGATGGCCCACAAGCACCCATCTTCCTACGATCAATTCGTGCGGCTCTTTGGCGGAACAAAGCGCCGGCACAAGGCTCAACAGACAAACAAGAATTCCTTTTACTTTCACAATAGGACCTCAATAGGACACGAGCGAGCAGGCTGGCTCCAGGGCAATCACGATTTATTAGAACGACTCAAGCCGTGTAGGGGGCCGCAGCCATCCAGCGCGCCAATTTTTCGGCAATCTCCGGCCCCTTGTCCTCTTGAAGAAAATGCCCTGCCCCCACAATGGTTTCGTGCGGCTGATGCTTGGTCCCCGGCACAAGCCGACGGAACATAACATCGCCTCCGCGGGTGATGGGATCCGAATCACTGAATAACGTCAGAAACGGTTTCTTCCATTCACGAAGCCGCTCCCAGGCGCGACGGTTTGCGGGCGCCGCCGGATCGTCCGGTGTTACAGGGACAAGCGCCGGGAAACGGCGCGCTCCCATCTTGTAAGAATCGTCCGGGAAAGGAGCGTTATACCCCTTGAGGACTGCGGGATCGAGCGGATGTACACACCCTTTGGAAATAATGCTCCCCACGGAAAACCGCGGCGTCTTTTGGGAGAACTCCCGCCATTTCAAGAAATCCTCGCCGGCGGGAGTGTCTCCTGTGGGCAGGAAGGTATTCGCGGCCGCGATGCGACTGAATCGCTCCGGATTCTCCGCGGCAAGGCGGAGGCCCAAAAGGCCGCCCCAATCCTGACAGAATAGCGTAACGTCTTTGAGATCCATTCCCGTCAGAAAGGCCGTCATCCAATCCATGTGCGCCTGATATGTATAATCGTCCGCGTCCACCGGTTTGTCTGACTTTCCAAAACCAATGAGGTCAGGCGCCACTGCGCGAAAGCCGGCGCTCACAAGGACTGGGATCATCTTCCTATAGAGAAAAGACCACGAAGGCTCTCCGTGAAGGAGAAGGACTACCGGCCCGGAGCCTTCGTCCACATAGTGCATGCGAAGACCGCCCGTGTCTGTGTAGTGGGGCGCAAACGGGTAGCCGGGGAGGTCTTGAAACATTTCGTCAGGGGTACGTTGAGCGCGCATTCGCCAGTAACAGCCACAGGTTGTTCTTTTGTCCAGCGTTAGGGCGACGCTCCGCGCTCCCCCTCCTAGGCATGAAAAATGTCAACGAGCGGCCCCGCCAACGCCCTTGACGGCGTCCGGAGCGGGGGCACCGTGGTCCAGTAATCGCGGTGATTTCCGCCCGGAACAGACTGTGGACAACGAAGCGATAAAACGACTGGGGCCGCTGGGCGCTTTGGCCGGCATTTGGGAAGGTGAAAAAGGGGACGATACCGCGCCGTCTGACGACCGGGGGACAGAGAAGAACAAGTTCCGCGAGCGAATAACGTTCCAGATCATGGATCCTGTACAGAATCACGAGCAGACGCT
>JACPZR010000357.1 GCA_016195395.1 Spirochaetia bacterium | reverse complement strand
CCGGAGAGTGGTAGACGCGGGAATGCGGGACAACATATTCTCTGTACCCGTCTCGGCGGATGTTCACGCCGAATTCCGCCATCATGTCTATGGTCAGGTCAATGTAGGGCTTGCTGACAATTTCGCCGTCTGCTGTGAGAGTGATGTCTTCTTCTTTTGCGAGCGGCGCTGCGAGGAGGAGCGCGGAAATAAACTGGCTTGATACTTTTCCGGATAACGTGGTTTTTCCACCGCGGAGGCCCGTCGTTTTGATGGTCACCGGCGGACATCCCGTTGGGGCTTCGAGAGCCACTCCCAGTCCCGCGAGTCCTGTAAGAAGGTCGCGGATGGGCCGCACGCGCATCTGTTCGTTTCCGTCCACAATGAATGTTCCGGTGGAGGCGGCGAGGGCGGCCACGAGCGGCCGGACAGCCGTGCCCGCGTTTTCGAGCGCAAGCGATGCCGATGAAACGGGAAACGGACCGCCTGTGCCTGTCACGTTGTACTTGTCCGGAGCAATGCGGTCCACCTTGACTCCGAGAAGTGGGAGGGCCTGGATCATTACAAGAACGTCGTCGGCTGCGGGCAGATTGGAGAGCCGCGTGGTGCCGGAGGCAAGCGCTGACAAGAGCAGCGCACGATTGGCGATGGACTTGGAACCGGGAAGGTGGACGGAACCAGTGACGCCGGTGGACCGACGAAGCGTAATGGCAGGGGAATCTGTGGCTGGCTTTTCTATGCGGAGAGCGCCCCTGTACCGGAGCAGGCCGTCAATCAGATTCTCTAGAATACGGTCGTGAGGCCGGCGGTGAGTCCTCTGTCCCATTTCTGCGTGGCCACAAAAACTGGCGGCGCAGGCGCCACAAAGAAGCTGTAAGAGCCCGCGGCGGGTGTGTTGTTCAGGGCCGTGCGCCCGGTGCTTGAAGTGAAGAGCAGCGCATCAATGATGGCGAACCCGTAGACAAGCCCCGCAAAACCCGCGAGCTGATTCCTGGCGCGGAAGAACTTCTCTACGTTCCCTCGTTTCTGATTGTACGTCTGCGCTGTAAGGTAGGTGTTATCGGCATACGGGTTTGTCTGGAGCGTTATGCCGAGAGCAGCAAACTCGATAGTGGTTTGGTTGTAGGGATTGTTATACTGTTCGTAGTCCTTGCGGGCCTGCATGTACAGGCGGTTCTCATTGTAGGCCCCGTAGAGGGAGCCCAGAAATAACGTCATATAGAGCGACCCGGTCATAGTGCGTCCCGTCCGCATCTGGCCCAGACCCGGAAGAAATGCCGAATACAGAGCGGCGCTGCCGGGAGACAGGCCCGGTTGTTCCATGGGTCTTTCCTGATCTCTTGCACCGCGATTGTCGTTCATGGCTGTGTCGCGCGCGGGCTGCTGGGTTGTGTCTGGTTTTTGCTCCGTATCCTTGGACACAGTGTCGATGGCTGCGTTCCGCGATTTGCCGGATGTATCCGTATTGTTTGCTGTGGCGCTCGTATCCTTGTCCGTCTGGGCTGTATCTTTGGTTTCCGTAGTGCGCGATGATTTTTCTCCCGGAACCGTGTCCGAGGTCTTTCCCGCGCCGTCGGCCTGCTTCAATGCGGCTTCCTGGGCGGCTCGTTGTGCTGCGTCGTCCTGAAGTTTCTTCTCCCACTTTTCCGCCCGGGCTACCTGCGCTTCCGCGGCGCTTTGCTGGTCCGCGGACTCCCGCTCAAGGCGCGCGCGTTCCTGGGCTTCCCGCTCTTTGGCGCGGGCCTTGGCTTCTTCCGCTTTCTTCTTTTCGATCTCTTCAGGGTCCGGCAGTCCAAACACAATCCGGGTGATGTTGGCTTTTGGGATGGTCTGGCGGCCGTTCTTTGTGTCCACTACGACGATGGTGCGATTCTGGGTGCGCAAAGTTCCGTCAATGGTTGTCCCATCGCGCAGAATGATCCTTTCGGCGGCAAAGAGCGTCGGCGCCAAAAAGACAAGGATCGAGACTGGTACTAGCCGTTTCATAGAACTCATATTAGACGATGCCATGGGCGATAGGTTCAATAGTGATTATCGTCAAATGCCGGGGTGGTTTCAATGCATGACAAGGTGGGAAATTACATATAGGGAAACCGCCAACACCCCCCCGGCCAGAAACCCAGGCCGGCTCTCAAGCTTGGGCTGTCCCGGACGGTGAAAGAGTGCATGGAGGAGCATCCCGCCCACAAAGGCAGCCAGGCCGCGAAGCCAGGAATGCGGCATAGCCCCGGCTCCCGTCAGGTATCCAGCGGCGGTAGCGGCGCAGAGAAGGGCAATTCCGGCAATGGCCACAAGACGACCAAAGCGGGGGCGCAGAAGAAGCCACACAGCAGCCCCCTCCACGACGCGGTGGAGGATCACAGCCAAGGCGATCCCGATCCGGTCCTCAGAGACCAAGAGTGCTGCCCCGTCCAGAGTGTTGTGAAGCAACAGACCCCCGAGCCCCAATGCGAGCGACAGCCCGTGCATACCCTCTTCCAATTGGTGGGCGGCAAATTCAAGGATCCACGGTAGTAGTGCGCCGGCCAAAAAGATAACCAACGCCCATGGTCCCACAGCCTCCCAAGCGTAGGGAACGGCCTCGAGCAGGACAAGGGCGGCGATCCCAAAGGCGGCAAAACCCCAGAGCCCGGAGTTCAGGACCGGACGGCGCGCAAACTGGCGTTGGATCATAGGCGCAAGGAAGAGAGCGGCGCAGGCGGCCAAGAGGCGCAGAATTCCCGTGTCTGTCAGACCCACCACCCTGCTTCTGTGACGGGCATTCGTACGTCACGCGCGAATCATTTTCGCGAGAGCAGGGGCTTTCTGGCTGTGGATCGTGGTTGCCCCTGCACAGGCGCGTCCGCACCTGGCCTCTATGTCTCAAAGCCAGCGCCACACCTTGGAAGAAGGCGACGCGCTTCTTCTGGATTTCAAGAAGTTGAAAGCAATCGGCCAATCTGGATACGACGTTGTGCCTGTGGTCGTGCAGGATGCTGCAACGAAGACTGTCTTGATACTCGCCTATGCTGACGAGGGTGCCCTCGCAGAAACGGTCCGCACAGGGAAGGCGGTATTTTTCAGCACCAGCAGGGGCGAGCGGTGGGTGAAGGGCGCCACGTCCGGGGACACGCTCAATGTGGAAGAAATCCGGGTGAACTGCGAACAGAACTCGCTTTTGTACTTGGTGCGCCTTGAAGGGCGCGGCACGTGCCACACGAAAGACGCCAGTGGTCAAACGCGCTTCACATGTTACTACAGAGCGCTTCGTCAGGGAAGATTGGTTTTTGTATCGACCGGTGCGGCCGACGCCTGAGACGTCTGAAGCGGAGCCACGCGGGCATAGTAGCCGTCCACATCCGCCATTCCCATCACTTCGTTTGTCATCGGCTGCACTAAGAAGTCGTGGGCGTCATAGATGGGTCCGCCAAGAAATACGTGGGCTGTGTCCTGGTTCAACGTGTACGTGCGTCTTGTGTCTCTTTCGGTCATCGTGATCCCGTCCGGTTTCCAGGACATTTCAATCTCACGTCCGCTCAATGCATGTCTATACACACCGGTATACATCTGTGACAGTTCTGCCGGCGGGAGCGCCGCATCCAGTGCGTAGACGGGCCGTGGTGAGTTTGTAAGAATTGTAGCAAGATCACCCAGACGCTGCTGGAGCGACGTCAGAAATCCATGCAGGGCAGGGAAATACTCCGGCGGGTCCGCCAGATACATGATGGCCGCGTGCTGTTGTGGGAACATCTGAATCCAGGCTGCCACGTAATTGTCGCCGCCCACATGGTAGTATGTAGTCACACCGCGTTCGTTCTTTTCCGCGCGCCAACCCAAGCCTTGGTACTTCACGCGTCCGGAGAACGGGAGGTATGTCTGCGGTTCAAGCATGGAACGGACGGTGTCCGTGCGGAGTACTTCGCGCTCACCGGGGGCAACGCCGTAGTTCAGGTAAGTGATAGCAAAATTTGCCATATCGTGCAGGGTTGTACGCACGCCTCCGGCTCCGGTGATGGGACCATCGGTGTGGGTCATTCCGGCGGGTTGGTAGACGTTATGCTGCATGTACTCGTTGAGCGTCATGCCCGTGCGCCTTTTTACGATCTCACCCAGAAGCAGGAATCCGTGGTTGGCGTAACGGAAGTGCTTTCCCGGCGGGTAGATGATCTTGGGGACGGGGAAGGGCACCGTCTTCTGGTCCACAAATTCACTGGATGAATAAAAGCGCATGTCCGGGAGCCCGCTCGAATGATTGAGGAGATTTCTGACGGTGGCTTTGGGCCAGCCCAGCTCCGGCCGCTCCAGGTCCACTCCCGGGAGAATCTCTCCGATGGTCTGATCAAGGTTCAGCTGCCCGCGTTCCACCAGCTGCATGACGGCCGTGGCGGTGACCGTTTTGGTAATCGAGGCGACGTGGTACTGTCTGTCTCTGTCCGATCGGATGGTGAGTTCGTAAACGAGTTTGTCTCCCACGACAACACCCATCGCAGCGGACGGAAACCAACCGCGCGCATGAGCGCCGTAGACAAATCCTTCAAAGTCTTTTTTTGCCTGCTCAAAAACTGACTGATCGTAGCGCGGATGTTTCCACGCCATGTCCACCGGCGACGACGCAGTGCAACCCGTCTGCAATATAAGCGTGGAGAGCGCCGCAAGCGAGCCCGTTAGAATTGCAGGTAAATGCGATTTGAGAAATGATCCGCCCATCCAATCGGATTAGACGGCGGG
>JACPZR010000356.1 GCA_016195395.1 Spirochaetia bacterium | reverse complement strand
TGCTGGCGGGTCTGGTCCAACTGCTCAATGATCTGAAGGATTTCGCGCCATTCCTGGCCCGACGCCGTGACCACCAGTGCGTTCGATTCTTTGTGCGCCACGGCTTTGATCTTGCTTCCGGGTTTGGGCGCCTGCACCTGTTGTTGCTGCTGTTGTTGCTGCGGATTGTTGGGATCTGTCGCCGGAGTAGTCGGCACGGCCGGGTTGTCCAAGCGCACGAGGACGTCCGCGAGTGTTTCAGCCTTCATGTGGCGCACGTTATACACATGCACAGTCTCCCCGTCTACGGTGAGCCCGCCGGCGCCTGAACGCCCCTCTTTATCCACACCCAGTTCTTTCATCACAGAAAGGACACGGCGCACATTCTGCGCGTAACCCGTAATGATAATAGAGTTCGTGGGACGGTACGGCGCAACCGTCGTCGTTTTTTCAGCAATGCTTTTCAGGACACCGCTCAACTCGTTGATGTTGACGGAGCCGTGCAGACGCACAACGCGGGTGACGAGACCCGTGGAATCCGCTGTCACCTCTTCTTCCTGAGCCTGAGGCTGTGACGCTGCACTCCCTTTGTCTACCTGGATCACCTTGATGAGGTTGGGCTCTTCAACGACGGCAAAGCCCTTCACTTCGAGAACCTGCTTCAGGAAGTCGAGCGCGCGCGTGACCGGAATGGGTTTATAGGATACAACGGTAATCTTGCCTTTTACAGAATCGTCGATAAGGATGTTCTTCTTTGTGATCTGCGCCATCGTCTTCAGGAAGTCGGCGATCTCGATGTCGCGGAACTGCGCCAGAAACTGGCCCGCGGGAACCTTGACCTCCGGTTCTTCCGAACGGACGGGAGTGATAATGCACGCGATGACGAGCAGAAGAACCGCGGTACTTGTATGCCTGATGGACCTGGTCATTGGTATTAGGACACTCCAGATACACTATCGGAACAGGGCTGGGTGAAAAATTAGCCGTCGGCTGGTTATCTGGCAGGTCCGCGCAGTTATCGCGCGGGGCGGTTACTGAATAATAATGTCGAACGGAATGATCTTGCCGGACCGTTCAATCTCGACCATCACCTTGTTCAACGTCTTCAGGCTCTGGTACATCTGGAACATCTTCTCTGTATTTTCAAGGGGCTGGCCGTTAAACCGACGGATGATGTCTCCGCTCCGGGCGCCCATCTCGTAGAGAAAGTGGTTGTTTGGCACATGAATCAGTCGGAAACCCTGGATCTTTGTTCCGATCGTTACCGGAGCAAATTTCACCTCGTAGAGCTTCTCCTGGTTGGCTGTCAGCTCGTTGAGTTTGCCGCGCGAAATCGTAATCTTCTGCGCCCCAGCGGCGCTCGGCGTGGTGGCCTGTGTAGTGCCGGGCGCGCGCGCTTCTCCTGATTTCTGCCCGATGACGATCTTCAGCTGTGAAGAGCCGCGTTCCACCATGATGTAGCTGGAACCAATGGCAGCGATCTTAAAGCCGGCTACGGTCTGGCCCACCTTGTACTCGGTAACGTCATTCTTACCCTGCATCTGGATCGCCGCGCGCGCAAACTGATCAGACCCGGCAATGACTCCTAATAGAACGATCTCTCCCTCGGCCGACTGGTCGCCTCCGGGTGAACCCG
>JACPZR010000351.1 GCA_016195395.1 Spirochaetia bacterium | reverse complement strand
GGGGCGTGCTGCACTATAACGATGTCCGCGCCATTGACAGCATGCTGAAAGAAGTCCGCCGCATTCTCAAATCGGGTGGACACTTTCTGGGAACGCTCCGCGCCGTGGGCGACAGTCATTTGGAAACAAACGCGGACCTCCCAGACGTGCAGGTACGCTTCTTTTCAGAGTCGGAAGCGCGGAGCTTGATCGCCGCTGTATTTGAGAACGTGGAGTTGGGATATGCCGAGCGCAGCCCCGTGGGCCAGCTGGACAGACGTGTCTGCCACTGGATCTTCCGTGCCATCAAGGTCTGACGGGCTCTGCCCCGTCTGCGCCGGACATCCCCAATTTCTCTACACGATTGACCGGTTCTCAAAGCCTTTCGATATTCTGCGCTGCCCAGACTGCGGCCTCGAGATGCAGGCCCAGATTCCTGAAGATGCGTCGTCTCTTTATACGGAAGATTACTATACCGGCCGCTCGGAATACGCGTATCGTGATGAACGAAAGCGGCTCCACTTTGACCGATTTGTCTGGAACGCGCGTCTCAAAAACATCGCCCGATTTGTGCCCCCTCCCGCGGATTTTCTGGACGTTGGCTGCGCGTTCGGCGGCCTCGTGGAAGCGGCGGGGACTCTGGGTTACAATGCCTCCGGGATCGACATATCGGCGGACGCTGTCCGGAGCGCGCGCGCCCGCGGCATTGACGCACAGCTCGGCCGTCTCGACGCGGACCTTTTTCCCGGCCGCCAGTTCCATGTCGTCACGATGATCGAAGTGATGGAACACCTCGAGAGACCCAGAGAAGCGCTCAAAACGTTATCCAGACTGGTGCGGCCGGGAGGCGTCGTCGTCATCCAAACGGCCAACTATGAGGGGATGCAGGCGAGAACCCAGGGCCGCGACTATCACTATTATCTGCCCGGCCATTTCTTTTATTACGGCGTCTCCAACCTGCGCCGACTCCTGTCAGAGCACGGATTCACAAAGACAAGACTGTACAGGCCCGTGGATTTTGGTCTTCTCCCCAAGCTGCAAAAGTCCCGCGGGGATTTCACGCGCGCGTCCGACTACCTGCGATGGCTCCGGATCGCCTGGTACCATTACAAAAGCCGGATTGCGTGGGGCAGCTTCTCGCTGACGTCAAGCATGGTCCTGTACGCTTTCCGGGATCAGAGCGGTCCAAAGCTCGTCTGAACCAGTTTCTCAAGCTCCTGCGCATGCAGTTTGAACAGACCAGCCGCGGGACTGGGCGATTCCGGACGCGCTACGCAGCCCACCCGCTCCATTCCAGGAATGGCCGCGAGCTTTGCGTCAAGAAAGTCCCAGGCGCCCATGTTCTCCGGCTCCTCCTGCACCCATAAGAATTCCTTGGCGTTTGCGTAGTGTTCGAGTGCGCGGACAACGTCGCCGTGAGGAAAGGGGTAGAGCTGTTCGATGCGGATCACAGCCGTTTCGTCGGAGGCGCGCTTCTTCTTCTCCGCAATCAGGTCGTAGTAGATATGGCCGGAGCAGAAGAGCAGGCGGTTGACGGAAGCCGGGTCTTTCACTGTGTGATCAAACAACAGCTCGCGAAAGATTCCAAGGCCGATATCCTCCAGATTGGACACAGCCTCCGGATGACGGAGCAGGCTCTTGGGGGACGTGATAACCAGCGGCTTTCTGAAATTCCTAAGCATCTGCCGGCGCAGGAGATGAAAATACTGCGCGGGCGTGGTGCAGTTGCAGACCTGAATGTTGTTGGACGCGCACAATTGTAGAAAACGCTCCAACCGGGCGCTCGAGTGCTCCGGTCCCTGCCCTTCATATCCGTGCGGGAGAAGCATGACAAGACCGCTCATGCGGAGCCACTTCACTTCTGATGACGTGATAAACTGATCGATCATGATCTGGGCGCCGTTCGCGAAATCGCCAAACTGCGCCTCCCAGATGACAAGCGCGTTGGGATCGGAGAGTGAATAGCCGTACTCAAAGCCCAGCACAGAATATTCCGACAGCGGCGAATTGATCACTTCAAAACGCCCCTGTGTATCAGAAATTGACTGCAGCGGAGTCCACTTTTTCTGCGTGGTCACGTCCACCAGAACAGAATGTCGGTGGGAGAAGGTGCCCCGTTCCGCGTCCTGACCGCTCAAGCGCACATCAAAGCCGTTCTCAAGAATGGAGCCGAACGCTAACGCCTCCGCGCATCCCCAGTCAATCGGCTGCGTTCCCGCATACATCTTGGAGCGGGTTTCAATCAACTTCACCAGCTTGGGGTGCGGTCCAAAGCCTTGCGGAATCGTGAATAAGGCCGCTGCCACGCGGTCCAACTGCTGGTGAAGGAGTTTCGTCTGCGGCTCAGAGTCCAGCGCATCCATGGTGAAGCGGGACCAACGCCCGCCGAGCGCATCGGACTTCATCTTTACGTCGGTGTCCCGTGCCCTCTTGAAAGAGGCCTCCAGGCCCGCGCGCGATCCGTTCTTGATGAATCCAATGTCTTCCGCCGTCACGTCGGTGTGCTGTAAGAGACGCTGCTCGTAGACTTCGACGGTTGTGGGATGTTGTTTGATCCGGTCGTACATAAGCGGCTGGGTAAAGGCCGGCTCGTCGTTTTCGTTGTGGCCCAGTCTTCTGTAGCAGATCAGATCGATGATGACGTCTTTCTGAAAGCGATGGCGGTACTCCATCGAGAGTTCCACCACACGGTAGACCGCTTCCGGATCGTCGGCGTTGACGTGAAAAATAGGAATCTGGAAACCCTTGGCCAGATCCGTGGCGTAGTGCGTGGAGCGGGACTCCGGCGGGAGCGTAGTGAATCCAATCTGATTGTTGATAACAATATGGAAGGTGCCGCCTACAGTGTAGCCGGGAATGTTCATCAAGTTCAAAGACTCGGCCACAACCCCTTGGCCGGGAAACGCGGCGTCCCCGTGTATCAGCACGGGCATAAACTGCCGGCGCTCCACATCACGGTGAACACGCTGTCTTGCGCGGACCGACCCCATCGCAACGGGGTTGACAGCTTCCAGATGGCTGGGGTTGAACATCAGACTGAGGCCCACTTCCCTGCCGGACCGCGTCATCTTCTCATTGGAGTATCCCAGATGGTATTTTACATCCGCGTAATCGCGCATGGCCGGATTGTACTTCTCTTCAAACTCCGCAAAGACGTAGCCCGCGGGCTTCTCCATGACGTTGACGAGTACGTTCAGGCGGCCGCGGTGCGCCATTCCCAGCACCAGCTGGTCGATCCCCAGGCGCCCGGATTCTTCCACGATGGTATCGAGCACACAGATGAGCGTTTCACCGCCTTCCAGAGAGAAGCGTTTCTTTCCCGGATACTTTTGAGCCAGGAATTTCTCGAAGAGTTCCGCTTGAAAGAGCTTCTCAAACAATCGCAGCCGGACGTAGGGTGGAAGGAGCGACGCGTTGGCTGTGCTCTCCATCTTTTCCTGAAGCCACAGGCGCTCTTCATTGTCGTTGAGATAGAAGTGCTCCGCGCCAATGGAACCGCAGTAGGTCTTTTCCATGTGCTCCACAATGTCCCGGAGCTTTCGCCTGCCCAAGGACGCTATGTGCGATTCAAACACTGTGTCAAAATCGGCGGAGCTCAAACCGTATTGTGAGAGTTCGAGCAGCGTGCGCGGGCGCGGCGCCATGCCCAAGGGGTCCAGGTCGGCGGCCATGTGCCCCTGTCTCCGATACGCTTCAATCAACGCCTGCACGGCGCTGTCTTTTCCTTCCAAATGACCGGGTCGCGCGGTCTCCACACGCATGCCGCCTACGGCCTGCGTGAAAGCGCGCCCGTCGGCCTCAATGTGGCGGAAGTAGTTGGCCCAGTCTTCCGTGACAGATTCGGGATGCTCGCGAAACTTTGCGTAGAGCTCTTCCAAAGCTCCGTGATCGCCTGATAAAATCATAAGAAGCCTCCCCGCTCCCAGCCGAGAATCCGCAATTGGTCGCCGGCCTCTTCACAGATGAGCTTCCAAAGCGGAAGCAGGGCCGGCCCCAGGAGTGGCGCCCCGGTGGCGGGATCAAAACGCGCTCCGTGCAGGCGGCAGATGATCAGTCCCGTGGGGTCAAAGAATCGTTCGTCGTCCATGTCCAGAGGAACCGTGCGGTGCGAACAGCGGCTGAAATATCCATGGACCTTGCCGTCGTATCGGAAGAGGAATGCTTTGTCTGTCACGTCACCGTTGGGCGGCTGTGGAAGGTCAATGACAAGCGCACGGTCCGACTCAACAGGGATGCTCGCGGCCGCCACTTCGATGGGCGTATGGTAACGAAATGCGCTGATAGCGCAGAGTGACAAAAGTCATATTCGAGGAAAGCACAAAACCCAGGAAAGCAGAAAACCAAGAGAGCAGAAAACGGATGCCTAAAAACAACTCGGGGAGGCCCCCTGCGTTCCCGCCTGAGATCTCCCCGATTGCAGCGCGTCACGTTAGCCGCGCGTTATGCTATCCAATCAGCGACGATTGTAATCGTACTTGGCGCCGCCGTGGGACTCGCTGGAACCGCCTTCCCATACGGTGTAGTACTGGGTCCAACGATAGTAGTAGTTGTAGCAGGTGGACAGCCAGAGGAATCCGCATGCATAGGATTCCGTCAGGCGGCCGTTGCCGCGCGGGCAGCCGACGCCGACCGTCTGAACAGAGTTGATGCTGCAGAGGCTGTGGTTGGCCAGAACGCCGTCATCATGACCGGGCAGAAGCGGGCTGGTTACGTATGCATAGTCCGTGCCTTCGCCGGAGGTGGTGTAGTAGGTCCGTCCGCGGCTCTGGTTGTGGTCAAAGCCGTTGCGGGCTCCGCCTGTGCTCACAGACTGATCGAGCTGACCGCCCAATGTGTCAAAGCCCAGCCATGCCAGGTAAGACGTTGAGAAGTTCGCGAGTTCAGATCCGCCGGCAGCAGATGCCAGGAGCTGGATGCGCGCAATGTTAAGACCGGACGGATTGTTCAAACCAAAATAGGCTGAAACAACGAGGCCGCCGGTGGAGTGCGTGTAGACTTCGCAGTTGTTTGCGCCGGTGCAGAAAACGCGAAGACCATCATTGAGCTGTTTTTGAGCTCCGCAGGTATTCCAGCTGTATGCGCCGCCGTTTTGCGTGCCGTCAAAGCCTACGTAGCGAACGTTGGCAAGGCCGGTTACAGCGCCGCCCCAGTAGTTGTTGTAGTCAGTGGTCCCGTCATTGACGGTAGCGAGGGTACGGCAGTGGTTTGACCCGGAACGGCCGTGTACAAAAAGCCGATATGTTGTGGCCGAAAGCTCACCCACAGAAATGAGGGCTACTACAGCCAAAAGCAGCAGTTTCTTCATGAACATCTCCTATATATAAGGTTCCGCGCAAGTAAAGCTCACGCCGAACTCTTTCTAGGAGACGATTATATCAGATTTGAACATGGTGCGCAAGTCAAAAATTTGGAGCGATTTCCAGGTTTTTTCGACAGAACGCTTGACTTGAACGCCGTTAAGTGGGGTGACCAGCACGGCGAATCGTGCGTGCGGATAGGCTCTGGAAAAGCGGGCCAGCCGGAGCATGATTTCGCTGTTGCCGCTGGGCCGTCCGGTTGTTTTGTCGCTTCAAGAGGAACCATGCAGAAAATCAAAGCGATTGTTACGGGAGCCACGGGAATGGTGGGCGAGGGAGTCCTCCACGAATGCCTTCTGCACCCCGACGTGGAGAGTGTCCTTGTGCTGGGCCGTCGTCCGTGCGGCGTCACTCATCCCAAGCTCAAAGAGATCGTACACAAGGACCTGTCCGACTTGTCGGCTCTGCGCGGACAACTGGGCGGTTACAATGCGTGCTTTTTCTGCGCAGGCGTCTCATCAGTGGGGTTGACAGAAGACCAGTACCGCGCGCTCACCTATGATCTGACACTGGGCGCCGCCCGCACGCTCGCTGAACTGAACAAGGACATGACGTTCATCTATGTGTCCGGCTCCGGCACGGACAGCACGGAAAAGGGCCGGACCATGTGGGCGCGCGTCAAAGGAAAGACAGAGAACGACCTCCTAAAACTGCCGTTCCGGAAGGCCTACATGTTCCGGCCGGGGTACATGCACCCCACGCCTGGCCTCAAGAATACTCTGTCGATGGTGAAGGCGATTTCCTGGCTCTACCCCGCCGTGCGGCCGCTCTTTCCCAAGTTCGTATCCACGCTCCGGGAAGTGGGCGTCGCGATGATCCGCGCGGCCCAGACGCAGCCTGACAAAACCATCTTTGAGGTACCGGACATCGTCGCGCTCGCCAAGGACTAGCCGTTCCGATTGCAGAGCCGCGTTGCTTTCGTCAGTTGGACCCGCTGGGAGCGCACTGCGCGGAATCCATCCCCGTCCCGCACTGACAGCTCGACGCAGGCGTGCACTGCACTGTGGACGGGACCGTCTTGTTGACAAATGACGAATACCATGACAGAAGAGTGGTCCCTCCGTACGAAGCCTGATAGAAATTTGCGCCGGTGCTGATGGTGTGCACAGGGCCCGGACCAATGAAGTAGCTGTAATTTGTGACGCTGTTTGCGGCCGCCTTCGTGACCACCTGTCCAGTCATGCCTGTGAGCGCGGATGCATCGACCGGGTCCGACCCTGTTCCGTTCTTCCAGAGATTGACAATGTTGAAACTCGTGGGCCCGCCGCTGCAACCCACATAGTCCGATCCAAGGGCGTTCCCTGCCCCGCCGTCGGCTTTGCCCCAGAGTACCGAGCAGACTTTCCCCTGGGAATTCGTGGCCGTTCCATTGGTGTATGTAAACGACGCTTTGTCCCTGATGATGCGGGTAACGTTCAGAAAGAACGTCTGCGTGGAATCGTACAGAGCAGTGTATTGGCCAAAGCGCGCCTGCGGGTAACACCGGGCCGTTTGGTTCAGAAGATCACCCACCCCGAGCGTGGCAAAGTTCGCGTCCGTGATCGTGGTCGACGTGCAGCCCGTGGCGCCCGTATTCCAGTCCGGCAGGTTGCTTGCCGCTCCTTTACCGGCTTTGCTGTTGGCCGCGGTCACACCCCACAGGGAGGCCACCACTCCGTTGAATGTGGTGGGAGTAACTCCCGCGGCAGCGTCGCTTACGACTGCGTAGTCCGTGGCTCCGCCGTACCCGCCCATCGCTTCGATGACGTACGGCGCATTGAAGACCGCTCCATAGCCGCCCGCGCTCTGGCCTGTGATAAAAACTTTCGACGGCGAACTGTAGTTGGCTGTCAGGTCTTTGAGCACGGCCAGAAAATTGTCGAACCCGCGGTGATGGATGGTGCCGCCGCCGTTCGAGTTACCCGGGAAGTTGTTTGTGGTGCTGTTGTACGCGGTATCATTCGAGCCCCAGTGGAGGTCTCCCGTGCAGTATGGAATAAAGATCACCGTATACCCATTGAGAGGATTCGTGGGGTTTCCTGTATCGAGAATTCCCGCGCCCAGTCCGTAGCGCATCACAATGGGAGAGAGCGCGCCGATCGCGTGAAAGTACGTGGATGTGTTGTCATCGTAACAGTTGGCCTGATTCCAACAGGCGCCGCCGCCCATGAAATTGATGAGAAGCTTTTTGGGGTCACCGGGGCGGACAAAGTAG
>JACPZR010000350.1 GCA_016195395.1 Spirochaetia bacterium | reverse complement strand
GATCTGCCCTACAACACCGAACACGGCGGCATCCCAGAGAGCGCTCAGGTCATGAATCCTGGAGAGGTCTTTGGATATGTCGAACAACGCCATGTAGTTGTCGATTTTCTTCTGACTTCCAATGTGCGCTTCGGCCGGGAGCGTGTGGTGATCAGAATCACTGTCAAACAAGAAGTCCTGGGTGGCCGGCGCCGGGGCGGCCGCGGCATCAAAGCTGTGCTCCGCCTCTGCCAACGCCTCATTTTCCCAATCGGGAAATGCGGGCAGCGCATCTTCCAAGTCTGTGCCGGATGAGGCCGGGAGTTCTTCGCTGTGCGCGCCCATAACGTCTGATGCCGAATCTTCCGGCGCGAACGCAGACTCATCAAATTTGGGCGCAGGCTCAATCGCTGCGGATTCCAAGGCGTCTTTAGGATGTATTGAGTGCGGGACAGATGTTTCCAGATCTTCGTGAGGAGCGTTATACGGCTCTGACAGCGGCTCGTCTATAGATTCGAACGACGGTAACTCGTCCGGTTCTTCCCGCATCTGGGGTTTGGGCTGGTCAACAGGCTCATGGAATCGATCCTCGGAAAGATCGATGTTCGATTCATTCAGACGCAGCGGCACCGGCTCGCTTGTAACGTCAGTCCCGGTTGCGTGGCGCGTAGGAGCCGCTGGCTTGGTCTCGACCGCCTGATCTGCATGCTCATCGCGGAGCGCGGCGGCGGGTTTCTCTTGCGACACCGGTTCCTTGAAACCAAGCGCTCTCTTGAGAAGCCCCATGGGCTTGGATATCTTCTCCGACCTTGCGGCGGGAGTAGACGCTCCGGGCCCAGGCGACGGTTTCTGAACGGCGGTTGTGGACGCAGGCCGTCCCGACGGACTGTCTTTGTCCTGACGCAAAAAGGAAGAGGCTCTCTGGAGGAGACCCCCTTTCCGTGCAGATTTAGAGGATGGTGCGGCGTCTTGTGTGGACCCGGCTGTCTCCGCCAAGGCCCCTGCCCGGGCGAGCAGGCCGCGTTTGGGCGTTATACTCTCTCGCAGACCCCGGGCTCTGTCAAGAAGTCCCATAGGTGCTCATGACAATCCCAAATCGGACATGAGTTTCCGATAAAGGCTGAAGTACTCCGATTTACTGAATTCCCGGACGGCATCGTCGGGAAGGCTGTCAAACAGCGTATCCAGGTAAGAAATCATGCGGCGGACTTCTTCCTTGTTGATCTCCGCTGTCTTTGAGATGCTGTCCGCAAGCTTGTCGTGATGTTCCGATGCAGCGGCAGCGCCAAGGGCAGCGCCTGCGCCAGCCGCTCCGATTGCTGCCCCCACACCGGCAGCCCCGTGACCGTGACCGGCTCCAATGTCCTCATAATCATCGAGAACAATAACGTTTTCATCTTTGTGGGCGGGAGCATGCGCTCCCATAGTATGCTCGGCCTCGTACCCTGCCTGATCAAGGTGCTCTTCAGGCGCTTCTACATCTTCAAGAATTCTATCCAGCTCAACATCAGACAGAGCTACGACTTCGTCCTCGTCACCGGCGTCCATGATCGAGGGCATCCCTGCCCCCATTTCGTGCACGGCATGCTCTTCGTGTCCAGGGTGCTCTTCTTCCGCTTCTGATACGATATTTCCAAGCTCTTAAGGGGATAACGTTATCTGCTCGTCTTCGTCTTCAAAAAGACCGCCGTGCGTTTCTGTCACCGCCGGCGCCCATGTGGTGAGCGTCAGCTGACTCAACAGGGGCATCCATATCGAGCAGAACACTTTCGAGTTCCGCGTCGGACAGAGTGATCTCTTCTTCCTTCTCCGCGAAATCGTCGCCAGAGGCGGAAAGGGATTCGTCCGCTCCCACGTGCGAAAGGTCAGCGGCAAAATCAGCCGGCTCCTCGGCTCCCATCAGCGGTTCAGGCGGACCTTCTTCAACATCGCTCAGAATGCTTCCCAGCTCATCTTCAGAGAGAGCCACGGGGCCTTCATCGTCTACGTCGTCCATCATGGAGGGCACGGAGTCGTGCGCCGCGAAGTCGCTTTCGTGGCCAAGATCGTGCTCAAGAGGTTCCGTCCCGCTCAGATCAACGTCATGGTGGACTTCACCCATCATCGGTTCTTCCGAACTTAGTTCGTCCGGAAGGCCAAAGGGCTCTTCCGGCGGGGCTTCTTCCAACGATGCGCCGGAGGAGAATTCGGACGCGTCACCCAGGTCCAGTTCAGGAAGCGCGTCATCAGAGAGCGACGGTTCCGCATCCACGGTCGGTGTTCCCTCATCGAACAGGTCGGGGCCGGAATTGTCGAGAATGTGTTCCAGTTCAGAGTCGGATAACGTGATCGACTCGTCTTCAACCATTTCAACGGCCGAGGAATCAGACGGCTGAGAAAGCTCGTCGAGGTCCGTCTCAAGGGAGAGGCCGTCGCCGGAGTAGATCATCGTCGCTCAAGTCCGGAGCCGATGCCGGCCCAAGGTCCGGGACCGACAAATCCAGATCGAGTGACTCGTCCAACTCAAGAGGTGTCAGCTCCTCAAGTTCGGAATGATTCCCTGGCTTATCCATTGCGAGAAAGGTGTCCTGATTCATCATCGGAACGCAGGTATGGCAAATCTGACTCATTAGACGCGTTTTCACAACCGAAAATTCGGAATTGTGACGCGAATCCGGCCTTCAACCCTAGAGACAGGGGCCGGCAAAGCCCGGAAAAGCGAAAAGGCCCTGCCAAAGCGGCCAGGGCCAAAACACTACACAGACGTTACGATATATGGAGCGTCAGGAAGCTTCGACAGGCTTCTTTTGGCCGTATTGGCGGCGCGCTTGGAGCGTCTGAAGCCGGCTGGCACGGTGCTCCTGCTCCAGGACAGTCTTGCCCGGAAGCGCATTTGCTTCCGCCAAGTCATCTTCCAGGTTCTCCAAATCGGCTTCCGTGGGCAGTTCTGCATCGCCGGCAAGCACGGTAACGTGGTTGCCTTTGACTTCGAGAAAGCCGCCATACACGATCAGCTTTAGAATGCCTGCATGATGGTGTGCCGTCAGAAGACCGTAGCCGAGCATGGACAAAAGCGGGGCGTGTCCGGGCAAAATCCCTATCAGGCCCGACGTTGTAGGGACCGTCAGTGAGTCCGCGTCTCCCTCGAACAACAGGCGCGCCGGAGTAACGACGCTGACTTTCAGAACGCCGTACTGCGACATACTAGACTCCCATTGTCCGGGCGTTTTCGACCGCTTGGTCGATGGTGCCCGTCATGTAGAACGCCTGCTCCGGCAGATGGTCGTAATTGCCCGAGAGAATCTCGCGGAACGACCGAATCGTGTCCTCGAGTTTGACGTAGATGCCCTTACGACCGGTGAACGCCTCCGCAACGTGGAACGGCTGCGAGAGGAATTTTTCGATCTTGCGGGCACGGCCCACGAGGACCTTGTCGTCTTCCGACAGTTCGTCCATACCAAGAATGGCAATGATATCCTGGAGGTCTTTGTACCGCTGGAGAATCCGCTGCACTTCCCGGGCCACCGCATAGTGCTCCTCACCCACAACGCCCGGCTGGAGAGCGCGTGATGATGATTCAATCGGGTCAACGGCCGGATAGATCCCTTTTTCAGAAATCGCACGCGAGAGAACCGTTGTAGCGTCCAAGTGGGCAAACGCCGTAGCGGGCGCGGGGTCCGTCAAGTCGTCCGCAGGCACGTAAATGGCCTGGACGGATGTAATCGAACCGTGCCGCGTGGAAGTAATCCGTTCTTGGAGACCACCCATCTCAGTGGAGAGCGTAGGCTGGTAACCCACGGCAGACGGCATACGTCCCAAGAGCGCGGACACTTCCGATCCTGCTTGAGAGAAACGGAAAATGTTGTCGATGAAGAGCAGGCAGTCCACGCCGCCGGTGTCGCGGAGGTATTCCGCCATTGTAAGCGCGGAGAGCGCCACACGAAGACGGGCGCCGGGCGGTTCGTTCATCTGTCCAAAGCAGAGGACAGTCTTGTCAATCACACCCGACTCGCGCATTTCCAACCAGAGGTCGTTCCCTTCACGAGTACGTTCCCCTACGCCGGCAAACACGGAGTATCCACCGTGCGCTTTGGCGATGTTGTTGATGAGCTCCTGAATAATAACGGTCTTACCCACCCCGGCTCCGCCGAAGAGTCCCGTTTTCCCCCCTTTCGTGTAGGGAGCAAGGAAGTCGATGACCTTGATGCCGGTCTCGAAGATTTCAACCTTGGGCTCCAAGCTCTCGAGGTCCGGCGCTTTCGCGTGAATGGGGCGGCGTTCTTTGACGTTAACCGGTCCCATCTCGTCGACGGGCTCACCGAGCACGTTGAAGATGCGTCCAAGAGTCCCTGTGCCGACGGGAACGCTGATGGGCGCTCCTGTGTCTTTCGCCGGCTGGCCGCGGACAAGACTGTCCGTTGCACCCAGCGCAACGGCACGCACCACACTTCCACCCAGGTGCTGCTGCACCTCCGCGATCAGTTTGGCTTTCTTGCCGTCCGTTTCGACTTCAATCTCAAGGGCGTTATAGATCTCTGGAAGTTGATCTTCCTCAAAGGCGACGTCCAAGACGGAACCAATCACCTGTAAGATCTTCCCGGTATAGGCTTTCTTTTCTGCGGTTTTGCTCATGTTCCTTACCTACGAAATGGCGTCTGCGCCCGCTACGATCTCGGCAATTTCCTGCGTAATCGATGCCTGGCGGACCCTGTTATAAGTCCTTGTTAGTGTTTTGATCATGTCTTGAGCCGCATCCGAGGCCGACTTCATGGCCACGCGGCGGTAAATCTGTTCCGACGTTACGGATTCCAAGAGCGCGCGGAAGGTCATCGTCTTCACAACGAGCGGCAAAAGCCCGCGCAGAATGCCTTCAGGCGCCGGTTCGTAAATGAAGTTCCCGTCAAGAACGGCAGAGATCCCCTGCGGTTTGGCCCACTCCCCTTCGTCGTTAGGAATCATCCCCGGAGCCAAGGGCAGAAGCCGGGTGATGCCCGGTTTCTGGCGCGCGGCGCTGTAGTAAAGCGTTGAGAGAATCTCTACCTTATCTACCTGCCCGCGGGAAAAGGACGCCATGAAGGTGTCTGCCAGCTGTTCAGCAGTGGTATAGCGAAACGTGTCGTCAATGTTATCGTGGCGGCTCGCGGTTTCCATCTTCAGGAAGCGGAAATACCCGATTCCCTTTTTACCCACCACGTGAATTTCAACGTCCTGGCCCTGCGACTTATAATGGTCAATCCGACGTCGTGCCATCTTGAGGATGGACGAGTTGTAACCGCCGCAGAGACCACGGTTCGCAGTCACCACCAACAGAGCCACTTTCTTGGGATTCTCTGCATGACGCACCAACGGCGAATCAATCTCTTCCGCCAAAGGCGCGAGCGACAAGAGGATCTCGCTGACCTTGTCCGAGTACGGACGTGCCGCATTCACGCGGTCCACCATACGCTTGGACTTGGCCGCAGATACCAGCTCCATTGTACGCGTTATCTTACGCGTATTCTGGACGGATTGTATGCGTTTCTTTAGTTCCTTGGAACCAGCCATTGCGTCATCTCAAACCGCGTACGTCTGCGGCTTTGCTCAAAAAGGAATCCGTGAACTCGTGGATCGTTTTCTCAAGAGAACGCTCATCTTCGATGACTTTCTTCTCTTTGATGGCCCGCGGGATTTCGGGATGCGCTTCATGCATATACTGAATGAGCGCTTTCTCAAACTCGCGCACGCGCTCAATGGGCACTTTGTCCATCAAACCACGCGTTACCGCGAACATTGAAATAGCCTGATCTTCCACTTCCCACGGGTCCGACTCGTCCTGCTTGAGCACTTCGAGCACGCGGTAACCGCGGTCCAACTGCGCCTGCGTGGCGGGGTCCAATTCCGTTCCCAACTGCGCAAAGGCTTCAAGAGCGCGGAACTGGGCCATGTCCAATTTCAGCTTACCGGCAACACTGCGGATCGCTTTGATCTGGGCGTTACTGCCCACGCGAGATACGGAAATCCCCACATCGACTGCGGGCCGCTGGCCGGAGGCAAAGAGGTTCGGCTGAAGATAGATCTGACCGTCCGTAATCGAAATAACGTTGGTCGGGATGTAGGCAGAAACCTCCCCTTCCTGGGTCTCGATGATGGGGAGCGCTGTGAGGCTGCCGCTGCCGTATTTCTCGTTCAGTTTCGCTGCGCGCTCCAAGAGGCGGCTGTGGAGATAGAACACGTCCCCAGGGAACGCTTCGCGACCCGGCGGACGACGCAGAAGGAGCGACATCTGACGGTAGGCGTTGGCCTGCTTGGTAAGGTCGTCATACACCACAAGGGTAGCCGCGCCCTTTTCATACATGAAGTACTCAGCCATTGTGCAGCCGGCATACGGCGCCAGATACTGGAGCGCAGCCGGATCGGAGGCGGTGGCGGCTACGATGATGGTGAAGTCCATGCAACCCAGGCCCTGGAGTTTTTCGCGGAGCGCAGCCACTTTGGCCGCTTTCTGGCCGATGGCCACATACACACAGATAACGTCTTTGCCTTTCTGGTTGATGATCGCGTCGACAGCGATGGCCGTTTTGCCGGTTCCGCGGTCTCCGATAATCAACTCCCGCTGTCCCCGGCCAATGGGAATCATTGCGTCAATGGCTTTGATGCCGGTCTGAAGCGGCTCGGTTACGGGCTTGCGGCGGGCAATCCCGGGCGCGATCACTTCAACAGGACGGGTTTTCTTGGTATTGATAGGACCTTTTCCGTCGATGGGGCGGCCCATTGCGTCAACGACGCGTCCAAGCATTGCCTCTCCCACGGGAACTTCAAGAACACGGCGGGTGCGTTTTACGGAGAACCCTTCGCGGAGCTGCGAATATTCACCCAGGACCACGGCGCCCACGGAGTTTTCTTCCAAGTTGAAGGCAAGACCCAGCGTCCCATCTTCGAACTCGATCATCTCGTTCGCCATGACGTTATCAAGACCGTAGATGCGGGCAATACCGTCCCCTACGGAAATGAGTTCTCCCACTTCGGACAAGTCGAGCCGTGTTTGGTAGCTCTGAATTTCCTTCTTGAGAACGCTTGTAATCTCGTCTGTCTTAATTTTCATAATAGTCTCTGCCCAGAATACGCTTGTTCAATAACTCGCGCTTAATACGCTGCAAATGATTGCGAACACTTGTGTCTATGAGGTAGTCCCCTGACCGGACGACCATTCCGCCCATCAGATCGACTTCCGTTTCTGCTTCTAAAACGACTTCCGCTTTCAAGAAATCTTTCAGCGCTTTCTTGAGCTTCTCCAACTGGTCTTTTGTGGCCTCTGCGCCCATACGAACGCGAACGCGCCTGCGGCCGCTCTTTGAATCCAAGAGATGAGCATAGGCCAAGGCAATCTCGTGCAGGTCGTCAAAACGACGACGGGCAGCGATCACGCCCAAAAAGTTGAACATAAGCTCCGATACAGATCCCTTCACAGCCTTTGAGAGGATCTGCATCTTCTCTTTGGGATCAATGACGGGCGATCGGAAGAATTTCCAAACTCCCTCATCCGCCGCGAGGAGCTTTGCCACATCGGCAAGCTCTTCCTCTATCGGCTGCGCTTCCTTCTTCTGCTCTGCAAGCTCCAGAAGCGCCGCGGCGTATATATTTCCAACTTTTTCGCCGGCCATATCAGTTCATGCCGCGGATCTTTTCAATCGATTCATCGATGAACCGACCATGATCCTCTTTTGACAGGCTTCTCCCAATAATCTGGGAGGCCACCGTAATTGAGAGGTCCGTCACCGTGTGATGGAGGCGCTGGAGGGCCGCATCCATAGCGAGGTCGACTTCGCGCATACCGCGCGACTTGATCGCTTCCGCTTC
>JACPZR010000349.1 GCA_016195395.1 Spirochaetia bacterium | reverse complement strand
CCAGTTGGGCCAATGAAATCGCCGGCGGAAACCTGGCTCTGCAGATACCGCACAGACGAACCGATGAAATCGGGATCGTGTACCAGGGACTTCTCAGCATGCTCATCAATACAGGAGCGGTCATGGCGCAGATCCGAGAAATGATCCAGACCTTGGACAATTCAGCGGGCGACCTGTCAACAGCCAGCAGCAGCCTTTCTCAAGGCCTCCAGGAAGTAGCCAAACAATCAGAGGCCTTCAACTCCATTGCGGCCACGGCAACGCAGATGAATCAGAACATGCAGACGGTAACGAGCGCCACGGAGGAGATGTCCATTTCCATCGGCGAGGTGGCCCGCAAAGCCGCCGAGTCGGTCCACGTTGTTGAGCGGGCCAAAAATACCTCCGTGGATATGAACCTGGTGGTGCAGGAGCTCGGCGCCAACGCGCGCGACATTGGCCAGGTCATTGAGAGCATCGCCGAGATCGCTTCGCAGACGAACTTACTGGCGTTGAACGCAGCGATTGAGGCGGCCAGCGCGGGCGAGGCAGGGCGGGGATTTGCGGTCGTGGCCACGGAAGTCAAAGAGCTGGCGCGCGCAAATCGGGTTGTCACGTCCATCGGCGATATCACGGGCATCATCCGGCTGATCAATGAAATCAGCGGCGGCATTGCTTCTTCCGTGGAAGAGCAGTCCATCACCACCAAAGAGATCGCCTCCAACATTGTTCAGACAGCCGGGGCTTCCAACGAAGTAACCAAGAATATCAATGGGATCTCACGGGCCGTTCTTTCCGGGGCCAGCGAATCAGACAAGTTCAGCACACTCGCCGTCAACCTGAAGGGCCTCGCCGGCTCCCTGAGCCTCCTCATGTCGCGCTTCCGGATAGAAGCATCCGGTGGAACGCCATCCACGTTATCTTGATAAACGGACCACACAAAAGGAAAAACCAAATGAATGGCAACAAGCTGTCAAACCTGATCAGAAACTCATCGATCCGAGTGAGAATCTATATGATACTCTTGATCCTCTCGATGCCGGTCCTGGCTCTTACAAGCATTCTGACCAAAGCAGCCATCGATGACGTGGCTCTTCTCCAGACAGAAACGGAAGGAGCCAGGTTCCTTGCGCCCTATGAAAAACTGATGCTTTTAATCCCTCTCCGCCGCGGCATCAATGCCCTGGTGATTGGAGGCGACCTTTCCTACGAGGCCAGGCTCAATGAGGTAACGTCTAACATTGACGATACACT
>JACPZR010000348.1 GCA_016195395.1 Spirochaetia bacterium | reverse complement strand
AGCGGATCAAGCAGTACGATGAATTTGTGAAGTAGACCATGGGTCCGTACTACCAGGCTTTCATGGACGACATGCCGTCGTTCAACAAATATGAAACAGAAATGTCCCTTCGCGATGCTGACCTTGCCAAGGGAAATGCAGCGGAGCTTACACAGTCCGTCCGCGAGCGCTACTTTGGAAAAGACGGCGCTGCACGGATGGCCGCTGTTGAAAAGGAACTGGCCACAGGGGAAGAAAATACCCGGAAATATGAAGAGGCGGAAGCCAAGTTCTTGAAAGAGAACCCGTCGCTTCCCGCAGACCAGCGCGAGGCCGCCCTTGGGGACCTCCGCGTGCGCCTGATGGGAAAGGACGAGGCCCAGGCCTACACACGCCGCAAGCAATATGAAGAAGCCATGAAAAAGCAGGGTCTCACGCCGTAAAGGGTCTGTCCTTGCTTTTGCCGCTCCGCCCGCTGAATTAGTGACAAATGTCAGCGCGGCGGTGTGCGCATTAACGATTGCCTTTTAGAAATTCCAGGGTATCCTTTCGCCCATCAAGCAGGTCGGTACCGCCTGCTTTTCGGAGCTGCTATGGACACCATCCAGACCTTAAACCAACAGGAAAGAAATCTCGATCCGCCGGATGCTCTCCGCGCTGGAGCGCTTATCCAGGACTACGACGCTCTCTACCTCCATTCCATCACCCAGCCCGACAACTTCTGGGGAAGCATTGCTTCCTCCCTTACATGGCATAAAAAGTGGGACAAGGTCTCCGAGTTCAATCTCCCTACGCATAAATGGTTCGTGGGCGGAAAGCTGAACATTACGGTCAACGTTTTGGACAGGCACGTACAGAGTTCCAACCGGAACAAAGTGGCCATGATCTGGATAGGTGAGGACGGCGGCGAAAAAGTGATCACCTACGACCGCATGCTGCGTAACGTCTGCCAGATGGCCAACGCGCTCAAATCGATGGGCGTGCGCAAGGGTGACCGCGTGATCGTGTATATGCCTCTGACGCCGCAGGGAGTCTACTCCATGCTTGCCTGCGCCAGAATCGGCGCCATCCATTCGGTGGTCTATGCGGGGATGGGCGTACAGGCCCTGCGAAACCGGATCGAAGACTCCAAGGCCAAGGTCATTATTTGTTCCGACATAACGTATCGGAACGGCAAGGTTGTGCCTCTCAAGGGCATTGTGGATCAGGCGGTGGAAGGCCTTGAGTTCGTTGAAAAAATCGTGGTTCACAGGCGGCGGAATCCTCCCGCTGATTTTTCCTCACTCAAGGAAGTGGACTTCAACGAAGTGAAAGAAGCCAACGCTCAGTGGTGTGAGCCGGAGATCATGGATGCGGAAGACCCTCTGTTTATTCTGTACACAAGCGGGACAACGGGAAAACCAAAAGGCGTTGTGCATGTTCACGGCGGGTACATGGTGGGCACGTACTATCTCTCAAAAGCATTCTACGATATCAAAGAGGACGACATCTTCTGGAGCACCTCTGATATCGGCTGGATTGTTGGGCACAGCTACATTGTCTACGGCCCTCTCCTGAACGGCGCCACCGTGGTGGCCCGCGAGGGCGCCATCAATTTCCCGGACCCCGGCATTGCATGGAAGATCGTTGAGCGGCACGGCGTGAACGTTATGTTTACGGCGCCTACAGCGCTCCGGATGTTCATGCGTTTCGGCGTGGAGTACGTGGATAAATACGACATCAAGAGCCTCCGGATGATCGCGTCGGCGGGGGAGCCTCTGAATCCGGAAGCCCAGATGTGGGCGCACAAGAACATCCTGAAAGAAAAGGGGCACATCGTAGACAACTACTGGCAGACGGAAATCGCTTCGCCGATCCTGGGCACGCCGCCCGCATTGACGGCCAAGACGGGGAAGGTTGGACGGCCTATGCCGGGAGTGGTGGCGGAAGTGGTGGGCCCTGACGGCCGCCAGGTGCCCCCCAATACAGGCGGGCTTCTCCTGCTCCGCCGTCCGCTTCCCTATATGATGAGGACCATTTGGAACGACGAGGCCCGGTACCTGAATTACTGGAAAGAGGTCAACGGCGCCATGGCGTATGCCAGCGGAGACGTGGCGTTCTATGACAAGGATTCCTATTTCTGCGTCCTGGGCCGCGCCGATGACGTTATGAGCGTGGCCGGCCACCGGATTGGGACCGCGGAAGTGGAAAGCGCTTTTGTGTCTCATCCGTCTGTGGCGGAAGCCGCCGTTGTGGGGCTCCCAGACGAAATCAAGGGAGAGAAAATCAAGGGTTATGTGGTCCTGCGTCCCGGCCACGAACCCACAGAAAACCTCCGGATAACGCTCCGCGACCATGTGCGGCGGGAACTGGGTCCCATTGCCACGCCGGCGGAGATCGATTTCCGGCCCAATCTGCCCAAAACGCGGAGTGGGAAGATCATGCGTCGCCTCTTGAAGGCGCAGGAGTTAGGCCAGGAGGTGGGTGACATATCCACTCTGGAAGATTAGGCTGACGGCCGGGCAGTCCCAGTAATTGACGGTGCCCGGCTTTGCACCTCACCCGCGCGTCAGAGCGCCCGGTTCGTCAGAGTTTCATCATCCTCTCAATCGTTTTGCTGAACAGGTCATCCGCATCTCTCAGCACTTTGGATCTCGTGCACTGTGTAGAAGTCACCCTGGTCGCCCCAGTCGATCTGGTAGCCCTGGAAGAGCGTGTTGGTCAGCGTACGCACCTGCTCATTGGCGGGCGGATTGGGGAATAGATGACAGATTCCTCTTTCTCCGTAGCCCGTGTGGAGGTCCACAATCACAGCGATGGCTTTACCCTGCCCGGCTGTTTTGAACAAGGGTTCCAGGATGCCTTTCTGCTGCTCAAAGGCATTTCCGCCGTAGTAGATGCCCTTGGGAATGTCATACTGGCCCTGCAGCACAGCCTGCCGCAGTTTTCCCATGCCCTTAGAGACGATGTTCGAGATGGCGCGCAGAGCAAAGAGCCTGTATGTGCTCGACGACAAGTCCGCAGGTCCCTGCGGGTTCAGAAGGGGATTCACTTCTTTGTATCCTTCATTCTTTTCCTGAAAGAGATCCGGCTTCACATCGAAGTTTCGGTTCAGGTCAACGTTATTCTCGGTGACGCGCCGAAACACTTTCATGCCAAAGGCATTGATCCCGTGCACCAGAAGGATTTCCGGACGGAGTGCGCGCCCCGGGAGGGATTGCATTAAATGCCTTTCTACCGCAGCGGAGGCAAACCCTTCTCCGCCGTGAATTCCCGCTGTTACAATGAGCAGGCGGTCGCTTTTAGCGGACGGGACTCTGCAGGCATCGATAGTCAACCCCTTCACCCTGCGGCTTTCAATGCGGAAAGACATGCTCTGTGTGCCGGGGATTTTTGCTGCCAGCGCGGAACACCCCTCTCTGAAGGCCGCGCGACTCTCGTCGTACGTTTCTTTGAAGAATGGAGCCAATGTTGGATCTGCCGGCCACGAATCAGAGAACTGCGGCAGTCTTGAAAAATATACGTTCACTCCTGCCAATAAGAGCACGACGATGATAGCGGTTCCGATAAGCACACTGGCGGTCTTCTTCATGACGCTCTCTGCCGGAAAGCCGCGCACAGGGCAACTTCATTTCATTCAAAGAAGCGGATCGCGGAAGCTGACCTCGGGCCCTTTTACGGCTTTTCGAGCACTTGGATGAGAATCTCGCGCGGCACGTATTCGCCGCGCTTGACCTTGTCGAGGACTTCCTGCTTGGAGGGAAGATTCATCTTTTGCTGCGGCATCATCTTTCCGGAAAGTGCCAGGATATCGCCCGGCGCCGCTTTCCCGTCCGTGACCTCTCCGGTGGCCTCGCGGTCGTTTGCAGCAGTGATGCGCACTTTGCCTGCCGGCGCCCCGCTGCGCAGCAAATCGAACATGCCGCCTTTCTTCACGAGGTCCGGAAGGTTGTGGTGAATTTGGACTTGTTTCTGGTCCTGGGTGACCCTGAGTACTGCCGCGATCGCTGACGGAGTCTGTGCGCCGGGTTTGTAAGGCACGGCGCGGATAAAATTGAACTCGGAATCTTGGAGC
>JACPZR010000328.1 GCA_016195395.1 Spirochaetia bacterium | reverse complement strand
TTCTCACGCGCGAAATTGCCCGCGACGGAGAAGGCGCAACAAAACTCGTAGAAGTCAAGGTGTCGGAAGCACGCTCCCGCGCGCAGGCGCTGAAGATCGCGCGTTCCATCATCAACAGCCCGCTCGTAAAAACGGCTGTCTATGGCGCAGATCCCAACTGGGGCCGACTGGTCATGGCCGTGGGAAAAGTCTTTGATGAGCCCGTGCCGATTGAATCCATGCAGATCTTTTTTGGAGACAAGGCCCTCAAAGATGCCGGGCCCGCGGAGCTGGCTGCCATCTCTGATTATTTGAAAGGCAAAGAAGTTGTGATTAAAGTCTCACTGGGACTGGGCAGCGCCGTTGAGACAATGTGGGGATGCGACCTCACCGAGGGATACGTGGAAGTCAATGCGCACTACACCACGTGATGTAGGAATAACGTTGTGACGTTGGGAAGACGCATTGCCTCCCTGTTTCCAAGCGGCCGCGTACGCGGCTGGGTATTCTCATCTGTCTTTGGACTCGTTGTTATCGGCGTATATTACCTTCTGCAGTGGCTGGTCCCAAAGTCCTACGCATACTACAATGAAACCGTGACCGTTCTTTTCATCTTTGTCTCCGTCCTCATTCTTTTCCCCGCCCGCGAGCAGCTTCTTAGGAATCTTCTGGAACGCCGGGAGTACGCCGCTCTATTGGGAGAAGACACGCACCACATCGACTTCATTGCGCGGCAGTTCACCATGGACACGCTGATCCAGGAGGTGTTTCCCGACTTGATGCGCTGGCTGAACGTTAACTCCGGCAAGATCGCGGTCCTGGATCCGGGACGACGTTATATCAGCTACTACCTCTACAGGAACGGTCATGTATCGAGGACCAGCAGAACAGGCCGCCGCGCAGGTGACGATTTTACGCGTATGCTCCGTCAGCGCCGTTCCGCCGTCACTCTGCATGACGTGCCGGAAGATCTCAGGCCGGTGATGAAATCGCTTCGGGCTGCTCTTGTGCAGCCGTTCCTATATAGGGCGCGCCTCCTGGGATTTCTTGTTCTGCACGAGCCGCCGCGGAATCGGTTTGCCTCGCGCGCGCTCGACTTGTTCGCCGGAAAAGCGGCGGTCAGCATCCAGAATCTATTTTTAACGACGCGCATCATTGACTCCGCCCGATACGACCAGGAGTTTGCCTCCGCCCAGAAGATCAGGAATAACCTGGCGGCGCCCCGGGCTCCGCGGATCCCCGGCTACACTGTGGAAAGCACCGCTCCCAACAACCTGCCCACGATGGTTGAATTCCTGAAAACGCAGGAAGGCAGCTGGTACATCGCGGTGCTGGCATTGTCCGGTTCTTCCAGCGGGAGCGCGCTTGTGCTCGCCGGTGTTCTTGGGCAGCTCTATTCCATCATACTCCGTGAAAAGGGTATAACGTTAAACAAGGTGATGAATCTGCTGCGAAAGGATCAGGAATACCTGGGAGGCGGGCAGCGTCTGGAGATCCTTCTCGCGGAATTTCGGCCGGACCAGCACAGTATGACGCTCATGGTGGACGGCAAAGACTTCCATATACGACGAACGGGCAAAGGCCCGGCCCCCACAATTTCCAGCGGCTGGCGGAATTTTGTGGAACTGGAAGAGGGGACGGATGTGCTTCTAGACCACAGAGACACCCTGGTGCTTCGTATTGCGCGGGAGGGCCGGTCGTGAACTTCCGTTACTTGTACGCAGCCGCACTGTTTTTTCTCGTGGTGATGTATGCCGTCTTTTTGGAGCCGGGAGGTTTTCGGCTGCCCCGCTACTATACTCCTGACGGACTCATTGTTCCCGTGGGCGACGTTACCGCTGATTGGCTCGCCGTCAGGCTGATCGAGGTGGGCGGGAAGGAAACGTTGGAGGCCCCGGCGATCTTTCCCACGTCTGACCCGGTGCAGGTGCGCACAGATGCGGGCGTCGGCATTATGCGCGTTATCCCCAACAACCTCTGGCGGGTGTTGGTGGATTTTAAATTCGTGATCCTGTTTTCTTTTGTGTTTCTACTCTGCGGACTCTGGTTTCTAGAATCGGGGAACGACATCTACTTGTCTGCCTTCTGTCTGTTGATGTCCGTGTTTTTCTTTTCGGCTGTGATTTCTTTGGGCGCCCATGGACTGCATTTTCTGTGGCAGATGGCCGCTTTCGCGCTGATCCCTTCGCTTTTGAACATGGCTCTGCGGACCACCGGGAAGGAAATTTCCGGCTACCTTCTCCTGCTTGAACTGATACTCGTAATGTTCTTTTCCCTGATTGCCTTCGTGGGGAGCGCGTATACGTTTTTCACTCTGCGGGTGGGCACGGCAGTGGCGTATTATCTGATGATTGCTGTTGTGATCGGCATTCAGCTGGATAACGCGCTCCGCGCCTCTGAGGACCCTGTAGAGCGGTTGAAGCGCTGGGCGCTCGTGGCCGGTTCCGTGCTGGGACTTCTGGTCCCTTCCCTGGCTCTTCCCCTCCTGCCTTACTGGCACACAAGCGGCGATCCTCTGCTCTATGTGTTTTTGCCGGGGCTGATCTTTCCTGTCTCGCTCTTGTATGGAACGTACCGTTTGCAGCTGGTTCCCTACCAGTTCATTATTACACGTTCCATCCTGGCCGGCGCGCTGACCATCTTCCTCGTGGGCGTGTACTCTGTGGCGCTTCTGGCGCAC
>JACPZR010000327.1 GCA_016195395.1 Spirochaetia bacterium | reverse complement strand
CGTCACAAACTCAATTTCACGTTCGAGAACCTGCGCGCTTCCGACGCCGCCTGCGATAGGATCCAGACGCTCGTAGACAGACTGCGCGACGTCGCAGGCGCACAGGGTGCGGCGCCAAAGCCTCCGGCTGAGGCCGGCAGCCGCTTCCGTGATCTCTTCCATTCCAAGCCCGTACAGGACGCCGCAGACGCCTTCCAAGCCGCCATGGACGACGATCTCAATACGTCGCGCGCGCTGGCTTCCCTGTTTGACCTGATCCGGGAGCTGAACCAATCGCTCGAGAAGAACACTCTGTCGAAACCGGATGCGCTGGACGCTTTGTCGCTCCTCCTATTTGCGGATCATCTCTTGGACATACTTGACTTTGTGCCAAAGAAGACAGGAGACACCGTTGACCCGGCGCTGGCTCAGGAAGTGGATGCATTGATTGCCGCACGCGCTGCCGCGAAAAAAGCACGCGATTTCAAAGAAGCGGACCGCATCCGCGATGTCCTCAAGGCCAAAGGGATCACAATCACTGATACTCCCAAGGGCACAATCTGGGAAAAGACGCACTAAAGCCATGAGCAGTGGCAGCTACCTGGTTTATGGCCGGCGCCCCGTGGAAGAGCTGCTGAAAAGGCAGGACCTCCGGGCGTTAGCTGTGATGGAAATCTGGGTCATGGACGGCCTTCCCACCCGCATCAGCGATCCTCTGCACCGCGAATTCCGAGACCGCATGCACATTGTGCCCCGCCGCGAAATCGACCGGCGCTACCCGGACATCAATCATCAGGGTGTTGTGGTCAAACTCAAATCAAGCGAAGGACTGCACACCGAAAGCCAAACGACCTGGCAGGATGCCCTCACGTCTTCGGGAGGCCTGTATGTTGCGTTGCATGACGTTCAAGATCCGCAGAACGTGGGTTCCATCATCCGCACCGCCGAAGCGCTGGGAGTGACCAATCTCTTCTTGTGCGGCCAGTGTGCGCCCCTGTCTCCCGTCGTCGACCGGGCAAGCTCCGGCGCATCGCTTCATGTGTCGTGTTATGCGGTAGCCAATGTAAACGTGCTGATACGCGAAGCCAAAGAAAAAGGAATCTGGGTTCTCGCAACGGTCCCACCGGATACAGCGGCGGCGGAAGACGGTGTTCCAGTAAGCACAGAGCCCAAGAGCGGCGCGCGCACGGGTATCATTGAAACGACGGACCTGGAGCGCATCCCGCCCGCACGAGACTCGCTTTTGATACTCGGCAGTGAGGGGCGCGGATTGGGAAGGCACACCATCGCAAACGCCGATGTACTCCTCACAATTCCCCTATACGGCCGGACGGCTTCACTGAATGCCGCCGCAGCCGCTGCGATCCTGATTGACCGCTTGATCAACCGCTGACGCGACCGGAGCGTTGAAACACCCGGCCAGCCCCGGTCCCTCAACTCCGCTTGCGCGGCTTACGCTTCTTCTCGCTCTCTGTCCCGTAGCCGGACACATCCGCTTCATCCAAGGCGTCAAGGTTATCGGGAGCGTTATACGCGGCCGTGGCTGCTGCATGCGTCTCGTCCAACCGGCCTACACGGCTCATGTCGAAGTCGGGACGGAAGCGCTTCTCAATCCATTCACGCAGACGGTCTATGTAACCGAACATGACGGGGACCATGACAAGGGTAAGGAACGTTGAGACAATCAATCCACCCACGATGGCCACACCCATAGCGCGTCGGGCTTTTGCCAGTTCACTCAAGCCCAGGGCCACCGGCATGATACCGGCAATCATCGCGAGGCTTGTCATGAGAATCGGCCGCAGGCGGAGCATCCCTGCCCGCTTGATCGCATCCGCATGGGACATGCCTGAGCGTATTCCCTGCAGCGCAAAGTCAACGAGGAGAATCGAGTTTTTCGTCACGAGCCCCATCAACATAATCAAACCGATCATACTGAAGATGTTCAACATTTCTCCGGTCAACGCCAGTGCAAAAAAGGCCCCGGAGATCGCGGGCGGAATCGCCAGCAGAATCGTCAGGGGGGTGATGAAGGACTCATAGAGCGACGCAAGAACCAAATAGATGAAGAGGATCGCCATGCCGAATGCGAGGAGAATGTTTTCCATCAATTCTTTGAAGTCTTCAGACTGACCCCAGAAAGCGTAGCGGATGCCCTTGGGTGGAGGGATCTCTTTATCGAGCATCTTCTTGAGCACGTCCGTGGCATTCCCAATGGCCCCACCGGGTGCCAAGTTTGCGTGGATTGTAATAACGCGGCCGCGGTCCTGTCTTGTAATCCGTTCAGGACCTGATCGGAGCACCATGGACGAGATCGCAGGGAGCGGGATCATTTTGTAGGTCATGTTGGGAACACGTGTGATCCCGTAGGCGCTTTTCAAGTCGCGCTGGTCGGGGCGCAGACGCAGACGCACGTCATATTCAAGCCCCGCATCGTGATAGCGGCCCACCACGCCCCCTTCCACCAGGTAACGCAGTTCCGCGCCCGCGATCCCCGCCGTCACTCCCACGGCTTCCATCCGCGCCGGGTCCATCTGGATCTGGTATTCCGGCTTCCCGCCGCGGAAGTCCGTCTGCACGTCGATCAAGTCCGGCACGCGCTTGGGATCGCTGATCTTTTCGATTACAATCTTGGAGTATTTTTCCAGCTCCGCAAGGTCGTCTCCGGTAAGGTTCAAGTTCAGTGGGTACTGCACGCCGCCGCCCACGGCGCTGTAGTCGTTCACGCTGCTCTTCACATCCGGCATCTCTTTCAAGAAACCGCGGACCACTTCTTTAATTTCTGTGGTGCTGCGATTTCTCTCCCAGGATTTCAAGAGAGTGATGCCGAGTGTGGCTACGTTGGATTCGCCGTTCTGGCTCCCGATCACGGTGGCAATCAGGTTCGTTTCCGGCAGCGCTTTCAGCTTCTCTTCAATCTTAAATACCGCGGCCTGTGTCCCGTTTATAGATGTGCCGGGAGGCATCTGTATATAGACCATGAATTCGCCCTGATCGTTGGGGGGCATAAACGTCTTCTTGATAATCCCCAGTGTCCCAAGGCTCGCAAAGAAAACGGCCGCCGCGCCCGCCAGGGTAATCAAGGGATGGCGCAGAGAAAATCCAATGAACCGCCCGTATGTGTGCTCAAGGAAGTTCTGGAACCGGTCAAAGGCCTGGATCAAACGGTTGGGTTTTTCATGCAGGTGTCCCGCAAAATAGGCCGACAGCATGGGCGCAATCGTCATGGCGTCGAACAAACTGATCAACATCGCAAAAACGACAGTCAATCCAAACTGCTTGAAGAACTGGCCCACAATCCCGCTCAAGAACCCAACGGGAAGAAACACAGCAACCACAGTCAATGTTGTCGCAATGACGGCCAGGGCCACCTCGTTGGTACCGCGCTCGGCAGCCTCAACCACCGGCATGCCGTCTTCCAGTTTTCGGAAGATGTTTTCGCGAACAACAATGGCGTCGTCCACAAGGAGCCCCACCGAAAGCGACAGGGCCAGGAGTGTCATCACGTTGATCGTGAATCCCATCGCATACATGAGAATGAACGCTCCCAGCAAGCTGTTGGGAAGCGCCATGCCGGTGATGATCGTAGAACGCGGGTTTCCAAGAAAGAGATACACCACAACCACAGCCAAAATAATCCCGATGATGATTGTGGTTCCCACCTCTTCAATATTGGCACGGATCCAGACAGAACTGTCGCGCACCATGAACACACGGGGATTTCCCGGTGTGTCTTTGATCTGATCGTTGATCACCTTAATGCGGTCGAGCACGCCGTCCGCCACAGCAACGGTATTGGATCCTGACT
>JACPZR010000316.1 GCA_016195395.1 Spirochaetia bacterium | reverse complement strand
GGTGTGTTTGGGCCGGGGCTTGAGCAGTCTCTGTCCGACCACGCGCCACGCGAATCATTCAAACACTTTGCGCCCATGATCGCGCAGGTTGTTGGAAAGGAACGCGGCGTTGTTCCCGACTGGATTGTTACCACACGAGGGCCGGGTTCTTTCACCGGTGTCCGACTTTCCGTCGGCACCGCGCGGAATCTCTCACAGCTGTGGAACATTCCCATTCTGGGAATCGACTCTTTGACGTTATACGCGTATGAAGCAGCAGATCTGCGGACAATGAGCCATCCGCTGGTAGTCATGATCGACGGAAAGCAGAACCGCGTGTATGCCAAAGTCGTTCTTCCCGGGGAGACACTCCTTGAGACTGCATCTTCGCCGTGCCGGGACATTGCGCCCGGAGATCTTCTGAAAAACGCCCCCGGTGGCGCCCGCTTCTTTGCGGACGATCCGGATGCTGTGCGCGCCTATATGACGCGTGCCGGCATGGAAAGCACACATACGACGATCGAGCCGCTGCCTGTGCCGCGCGCCCAGTCGCTTCTGGACATTGGTCTCCAGTTACAAGACCAAATAGAGCTCGTGACATGGCGCGAGTTCACACCAACATATCTGCGGGACGATCCGGCACACGCCAAGTTCCCGCAAGGATTCAATAACTTAAAATGACATCACCTATCGTAAGAAAACTTCTCCGCTTTCTGGAAATGAACGCCGGAGAAAAAGTAACCATCAAAGAAATTCTTCGGGCTGTGGAATGGGGCGCCCTGCCCTCCCGCAAAACCCGCCGCAAAGAGGAGTCCAAGAAGAAGAAAACCTTCCGTCCGCAACGAAGCGATGACGACCCTCATGTCCTCCTCTCCGAAATGGAACTCATGGGCCTTGTGACCATGGAGCAGGACCGCGTTGTGCCGCGTGACCCGTTTGTGGGCCATGCACGCATCTCGTTCAGCCCCACGGGCATGGCCTTTGCCGTAATGCGGGGGGCCAAAACCTCCGTACGCGACCTGTTCATTCCTCCCACGGAAATCCGCGGAGCCCTTCCGGGCGATGAAGTCGTCGTTCGGCTGACGGGACGGCGGCGGGACAGATTTGAAGGAAGCGTTGTTGAAGTGGCTCATAGAGCCCGCGAACTCTTCCGGATGCGCATTCTTCCCGGCGGAGGACGCACAGGCGTTCCCGGCGTTCTTCTGGATCTCCCCGGCAAAGTGTCTGTGGCCATGGATGTGCAGCGCATTCCCGCCGACACCGTGGCGCGCATGAAACAGGACGTAGTCATGATTGTCCGGCTGCCGGGCAGCCGCGTGCGTTATCTGGGCGCGGTTGTGCTCGAAGCGGAATTTGTCCGCTTTGAAAGCGACACGGACCTGGACATCGATTTCGCGCGGATTCTCATGAAGTACGGACTGGATCCTGTGTATCCGGATGTGCCTGTGCCCAGCGAATCGGCTGATCCGGAACACCTGCCGCCCGCAAAGGCATTTCAGGGGCGCACCGACCTTACGGACCTGCCCACCGTCACCATCGACGGACCATACGCGCGCGACTTTGACGACGCCATCAGCCTCAAACCTCTGGGCCGAGGCAAAGCGATTCTCTACGTGCACATCGCTGACGTTGCCCACTACGTGCAGAAAGGTTCGCCGCTGGACTTGGAAGCGCTGGAACGGGCCACGTCTGTCTATCTCTCCAACCGCGTTGTCCCCATGCTTCCCCCGATTCTCTCCGAGAATCTCTGCTCCCTTGTGTCCGGCAGAAAGCGGTTTGCGTTCACGGCGGAAATGACAGTCAACTTGAAGAACGGCGCTCTCATTGGATCCAAGTTCTACAAGTCCGTCATCTGGGTGGACAAGCGTCTCACGTATGAAGACGCAGAAAAGGAGATCGACCGCAAGTCGCCTTCAGGTACGATTCCTGTGGACCTCCATGCCATGTGGGAACTGGCACAGAACCAGAAAGCCTACCGCATGAAGCAGGGCCGCATTGACCTGAACATACCGGAACCGGAGTTTGTTGTAGACCAGAAAGGAGTCCGTGACGTTGAATTCCGCGCCCGATTCAAGTCGTCCATGTTGATTGAAGAGTTCATGCTTTCCGCGAACATGGCCGTTGCTGAATTTCTGCGGAAGCAGTCCGCGCCCGTGCTCTACCGGGTTCACGAAGCGATCGATGAGGCAAAGCTCGAAATCCTCAACGCATTCTTCGGCATCTACAAGATCGATTACACAATGAAAGAAACGTCACACAAGGCTGTGATGGGAGCACTCGAGACCGTACACAAACTGGGAACTCCGCTGGTGGAACGCATCTTCAACATGATTCTCCTGCGTACGTTTATGCAGGCCAACTACAGGGCAGAGCCGGCCGGCCACTGGGGGCTGGGATTCAAGGATTATACGCACTTCACCTCGCCCATTCGACGTTATCCAGACCTTGTGGTCCACCGCGCTTTGGAAGCGGCCATCCGCAGAGGAAAGAATGCCTATGACAAAGGCGAGGTAAACGAGCTGGGAATCCACACAAGCGAACGTGAACGACGCGCGATGGAAGCTGAGCGGGATATGAACCGACTGAAACTGGCGCGGCACATCAGCGAAAGCGGGAAGACTACATTCCAAGGGTTCTTGAGCGGATTTAAATCGGACAGAGTATTCGTGGAACTGGTGGACATCCCCGCGGAAGGAATCGTGGAAGGCCGGCATTTAAGCAATGATCCGGAATTGATTCGTCCGGATGAATTTTCTGTGTTCGTGAAGAAGCTGAGCCGACCTGCTTTCCTTGGAGAGCAGTGGGAACTGGAATTGGACCGCGTGGACTTTGACGATATCAAGTTGTATTTTCGGCCGGTCTGGAAGAAGGCAAAGTCGCCGTTTGGCCGTTAAAGAAAAGTGAGCGCTTCCGGTTCCCGGAAGCGCTGCTCCATCTGGAACTTAGTTACATTTGTTTTTAGAAATGTACTTGAGGTCCATGTCATATTTCTTGTTGGGTTCTGTAGTAGACCACCATTTGCCGGTAGCTGTGGAACGGTCTCCCGTGGGAACATCCACTTCGAAACCGCCGCCTTTGCTGCCATCCTGAGCCCAGGTGCCAACGAGCTTGCCGTTAGACCAATTTCCGGTCATCACGCCGTTCTTGTGGTGATATTTGATGGTGGCGCTGTTGCCATTCAACGTGTAGTCCGCAAGAACTGTCTTGCCTTCCGTTCCGCCTGCTGCCCCTTTCCAATTGAGAGAGATGCAGGCCTGCTTGTCGCCGGCCAAGAGTGAGCTTGCGCTGAACAGGCAGACTGCAAGAGCGATTACGATTGAGCTTATTTTCATGTTTCCTCCGAAATATCCTTGGATATCCTTATGTGCCCTGAGCCTATTGACCCAAGACCCTTTTTTTTGCCCGCGTATCAAATGCTGACGGCGCACAACGTCAACGAGAATTTGGAAATTGGGCGGGGGGAAAACTTGAAACGTTGTTTAAAAATCACTGCGCCCAGGACTAGCATTTTCTCATTTGCGATGAGCTTCTGCGAGACCGCTCGCCGAGGGAACAAGGAAACATTTCTACATCGTATCAGGGAACAGCCAAGAGACTAGGTATGTGTGGACGTTATGCGC
>JACPZR010000011.1 GCA_016195395.1 Spirochaetia bacterium | reverse complement strand
ATCTCTTTCCAGAAGAAGCTGACGTCTTTATTCAGCTGCGCGCCCGCGCCGGGTGACAGCAACGCCACCGGCGGATTTCTGACCAGGCGGAATTTGCGGACTTCGCTTCTGGAGCCGTTCCGCTCCACGCGCCAATAGTAAATTCCCTCCGCAAGCATCTGGTTGGCCACGCCCAGTGAGCTGGGCCGCCGCGTTACGATCCCGCGAAAGTCTCTGTCCCAGGCGATCTCCATGAATACCGGACCGTCCGATTTCCACTCGAATTTCACGGCCGCCTCGGCATCAGGAATGAAAGTGCGTGCGTTATCCCGGGGTGATATCAGTTCCAGCGACTTGACGGCCGGGACCATGTTCTTATCGCGCAGCGTGTAGGCGCCCGGAGCTGCATCCTTGGCCCCGTCTCTTCCCTCCACCCGCACGGGCCGCTCCGCATCCAGCTGGAGGCCCGCCTCATTTCTCCATAACCGCAGACGTCCGTCTGAGCGGACGGTGCCTTCATCCGTGTTCACAACAACGCGTTGCCCGTCAGTCGGCATCACGGCAATCCCGCCCTGCATCAACCGGATAGAGGGAGTGCCGCGTTCCACGTTGACCACGATCATACTCTGCGGATCCAATTCGATGACGGCCGTTGACGCCACGTCCACAATCGCTTCAGACTGGTCATCCGTGCGCACCGAGTCATTTCCATAAACAGCATCGCCGGGATCAGCGTCTTCCCACAACACGCTCGCTGACGATTTTCTCTGGGCGATGCGGTAGCGGTAGGTGAGCTTGCCGACGATCTTTCCGGCGCCGCCGGAGCCCTTCTCCGTGAATTCTCCGTAGAGCATCGCGGATGCAGCCGCAATCACGATCCCCGCTACGATCGGAACAATGATTTCCTCACGACCCAGTCGCATTGTTCGTCTCGTCCACCAAATGGTCCGTGGAACTCAATACAGAAGCTTTGGCGGCCTGCGCATCGAAATCCACGTGCAGGATCTTGCGCAGCTCTTCCAAAGTGGTTGGCGTCGTGGGATCGTTTTTCCAGCCCAGCACCGCGTACACCACTTGGGCCTGCTCTTTGCCGCGCACCTGAATCGCGGGCATTCTCGCAAGCGTAAACTGTTCTTTCACGGCGTCGTACACGCCGGACGAAATCAAGATGTCGCTTCCAAAGTGTTTGTTCAGATACTCAATCCGGGACGAGAGGTTCACTGTGTCCCCAATGACCGTATATTCCAGCCGCTTTTCCGATCCGATTTGTCCGGCCACCACCGGCCCGCTGTTGATCCCCACGCCGAATCTGAGCGACGGTTTCCCTTCTTTTTGGAATCCTTCGTTCAATTCCAACAGGGCCCGGCGCATCAAAAGGGCCGAGTGGACAGCCTTCCGTTCCGCGCCTTCCTGTTCCAGGATCGCTCCCCAGTGCGCCATAATGGCGTCACCAATGAACTTATCCACTGTGCCGCCTGTCAACGTTATGCATTCCACCATCTCGGTGAAATACCGGTTCAAGAGTTCCACCACCTGATCAGAGGACAACCGTTCCGACATAGCCGTGAAATCGCGGAGGTCGCAGAAGAGCACTGTACAAAAACGCGTTTCACCGCCCAGCTTCAGTTCGCCCTTCAAGGCGCGGTCCGCAATTTCCGGATTCACAAACTTCCCAAAGGCGTCTTTGATCAACTCGCGTTCGCGTAATCCGCGCGCCATCGCAAGAAATGAGGTAGTCAAAAGACCGATCTCGTCCCGCGTCTCCGGCTGTATCTCCAGATCGTAAACGCCGCGCTCCACCTTCCGCGTCGCGGCAACCAGATTCACGATGGGAATCGTAATGGTTCGCGCGAAAAAGAACACAACAACGAAGGCCAGCGTCAGCACGATCACCATGATCAGAATGTTCTGGCGCTGAATTTTTGTGGCCGTGGCAAACGCGCTTTCCGCAGGCACAAAAGCCGCCACGCCCAAGCCGGTCCCGCGCATCACATAGAACGACCCTAGAAAGGCGGTGCCTTGATACGAGTACTTACTGGAACCGTTGTCGAGGACACTCTCCAAGAGCTGCTTTACGATCGGCACGTCACGCATGTCCCGGGGCTGGAGCGTCTGCGTTTCGTCGGAATGGACAAGGAGGCTTCCACCGCGGTCCACAATAAGCATCTGGAAAATCGTGGTTTGGCGCGCGTCTTGGAATGATCGCAACAAGTCAGAAGCAAGATAGTGCACAACCATCGCACTGCCGGGCCGCGCCTCCAAGGGAATCTTGATCGCGAGCACCGGGCTCTTGAGTTTGTCTGAGACGTTGCGGATCAGAATACCTGACCCTTCGGCGCTCTCCTCCCGCGCCGAGGACGAGTTCTCAAGGGCGGAAGGATCCATCTTCAGGCTGTTGATTGCGAGCGTGTTGCTGAAGGATCGAAGCACTCGGCCCCCTTCTGTGGGAATCAGGGCCACGCTGAGTATCATGGGATTGCGTTTGAAGAAATTTTGCGCGTCTTCGCCGTCCTTCCCCAGGACTAAAGCCTGCGATCGATACGTTATCTCGTCGATCTGCTTTTCCACCCGCTGGCCGATCAGGCGCGCCAGACTCAGGTTGTATCCCTGAATCAGCGTCACACTGGAACCACGGAAGAGTACGGTGGCAAAGAGAATGCTCGCCGCAAGCGCAACGGCAATGATCCCGGACGTTATCCCCAGCAGTTTGACGCGGATGGAGAACCGGGACCGCGCAAAGGCCACAGGCTTGACCGCATCTCCACGCACTTCCGCCGCTTGGCGCGCGGCCAAGTACTTCAGAAAACCATCCACGCGTCCGCGCTCCCGCGCAGCCGGGTCACCGTGGAGAAGGGCCATGGCGTTATCCGGAGACAATTCCGGACGTTTGGCGCTGACAAGGATCGTAGGCAGGTACGACTCTACGAGGTCCTTGTCCCGCTCGGCGTAGAGAAAGAGGCAGGGATCAGACAGAAGCCGGCGGCGTATATACGCGTTCGTTTTGCGATAGTACGCAAAATCATTCTCTTGTATTCGTTTGTATTCTAAAAACGATGGGCGGACACCGGCGTCCTTCAGCGCTTTTGCGAGAGTCTTCAGGGCGCGGCCTTCCCCTGGGCGGGCATCAATCAGAATGAAACCTTCGCGCACGCCCTCCTGAAGCGCGCCGGCAAGGATTTCCATGCCCCCGCCCGGGGACTGCGCTTCCGCGAGAATTTCTTCCAGGTCAGATCGTAGGATGATGTTTCGAGCGTTTCGGAAACGGAGAATTCTTTCACTCATGGCCAAGCCGTCGTCTTCTGTCAGCGTTTCTCATACGGGAGGGGCAGGGCATACTGCGTATAACGTTCGGCATCTTTGGCCTGCAGCTCAAGCGAACGAAGCAGCATGGAAGGGGCCATCACGGAAACGGGTATGATGCCGGACTCGGCCCCGCAGTAATTGTTTACAAGAACCGGATCATCGCCTAAGCACATTACGGAATCCAGCGCAGTCAGCGGCGTTCCCACAAAATCCACTCCCCGGACCGGACGGGTCTTTCCGTTGGGAAAAACCTGCACAGCGCTCAGCACCTCGCCTTTGAAGGCTTGGAAGTCATAGCTCGATGTATCCGTTTCCCCGCCCAGGGTTTCCTTAATGTAGATCCCGAACGCGCGGCCCTGCCGTCGGATCTCTTCAAGAAAGAGATCCCACATCAGCGGAAAGGGAACCGGGCTGCGGTTGTGTACAATCAGGTTTCCCATCCGCGAAATGGGCCGCTCATGGCTTTCATTGCGCGCATGTCCATTCAGCTCTTTCTGTCCCGGAATCGGCGTGGTTGTGGTCAGGAAATTCTGCAGGACTCCGCGTTCCACAAGAACCGCGCGCGCGGAAGGACTGCCTTCATCATCGTACTTGAACGCGCCAACGGGCCGGCGCCCGGCGATTTTCGTGATCGTAGGATCATCGATAACGTCAATGTACTCGGGCGTGATGCGCTTCCCTCGCAGATCAGAGAAGGTGCTTCCTTCTTCCGGCGAAAGAAGACGCGAGCCCTCTAATCGGTGACCCAGCACTTCGTGAAAAAACAAACCGGTTGCGTCCGGGGACAAGAGAACGGGTCCCGAGTACGAATTCAAACGCGGCGCGCGCTCCAGCTGGCCCAGAAGTTCAATCTTCTCTTTGACCAGCCGGATGAAGTCGTTCTCTTTCGGGAGTAAATCCTCATCGCCCTCAATCAGATTGATCTCCTGCGTAACCGCATCGCCTTTTTTTGAAAGAAGCCAGAAGTGTCCCCTGAGTTCAAACGTTGGCTGCTCGCGCAGAATGACCGCCCCTTCCGTGTCCACAAAGAGGTTCTGACGGTGGTAGGTAACAAATTCAAACCAGGAGTTCTTGATCCGACCGTACGGCTTCACCTGGTTTCCGGCTTTCCGGATCAGATGCTTCCAGTAGTCCGTATCGATATCGGGCATGTGGTGCGGGTGATAGTCCTTGATGCCTTTGCGTTTCACGCGTGCTGCCAGTTTCCGTCCTTGGTCCACAAAGTGCACTTCGCGTGATTTTCGTTCGTAGTACTGCTCCACCGCTTCCCGGTAGCGCGCGTCAGTGAGGCGCCACAATCCGTAACGGAACGCATCGCTTTCAATTTCCGCGGGCATGAGCATGTAGTCCAGCGACTCGTCGCGCTCGGAGTTATCTCCCAATCCCCCGCCTGAAACGTTATCGTACCTGTACGAACCTACACGCAGATCACAGAATACAGTTTTGTGCGCGTTGACTGAATGCTCGGCGATCGCGCCCAGTCGTCCGCCGATCTTTTCCACGCGCTGGTTTCTGAACAAATAACTGAGATAGTAGACTGGTGGTCGCCCCGGCTTGCGGAGGTGTCTCACGGAACGGTGCACTTCTTTCAAAAGAAACTGTTTGATCTTACCCAGCTCGCGCGCACCGCAGAGGCCGTTGTATGTGTGGTAGAGAGGCTGGTGTCCGTCTGTTTGAGATTGCTTCATGAGCGGGTGCCGTCTGACCGGCTTCCAGCATCAGGCTTCTGCTTTGGTTTGTCAACCGGAGCTTCCTTATCCCGGCCTTCACGTTTGATCCAATCCCGCAATTCGGCGTCTTTTTCCATGAGCTTCTGGACCAAAGGCTCGGAACGCAGGCGCGCCCAGGTATCCTTCCTCTCCGCGGCGAGCTTAAAGCCCAGTTGCTTCACTTCCAATACATTCCCAACACCGGCATACGCCCGCAAGAGATGCCACTGCCCATCCGCGGATGTCTGCCCGCGCAGGCTTTCCACGGCCGCATCGTATCTGTGCTCTGACAACTCAGTGCGACCCCGACAAAACGAATACCGGGCCGCTGTTGCATT
>JACPZR010000334.1 GCA_016195395.1 Spirochaetia bacterium | reverse complement strand
GAAGCTTCATGAGTCACCGTCCGATCAAGGATTCCGGAGTCAATGCCAAAACCGTGCGTCCCAAAAACGAGTCGCTTCATAGAGGGCGCTGATTTAGCCCCGCCGCGCTGTTTACATAACCGCCGGGATCGACTTGGGCATGATCCGGAAATAGAATTCGTGCGTACGCAGATAGTCCATGTGCCGGACTTCGCCGTCTATCTCCTGCGAGACTGTGCGCGCTGGAAATGCTTCTACTTCCGTGCCGTGGAATTCGCGCACACCGGTCATCTTCGCAATATCACCGGAGTAAATGCGATGAGATTCCGTAACCAGCTTTGTCTTTGAGACATCAGAAACGAGGACCAGATCCAGCACCCCGTCTTCAAAGTCCGACTTGGGGGCCCAGCGCATTCCGCCGCCGTTGTATTCCGCATTGCAGACAAAGAAGTTCACGAGTTTAGCTTCCAGCTCTTCCCAATCACCGGAAGGTTTTTTGATACGGAAACGACAGTCGGGCGGCGAGTATTTGAAAAGCGACGTAAGACTATGCCAGAAATACGCCGGCATCCCGCGCTGAAATGCGGAGGCTTTCATCTGTCGGTTGACATCGCCCCCCAGTCCCATGGACGTTATGTTGATGAAGTAACGCGGGTCCGCGCCCTTTTCGAGCGTAGTGAGGCCGCAGTCGATCTTCCTGAATTGATTCTCCCGCAGGGCTTCGTGGTAGCGTGGATTGCGTTTGCGCAGCGTCTTATAAAAGTCGCCGCCGGTGCCCAGATTGATCACGCCCAGCGGAATGTTCGACGACAGGGGTTTGCCGTTCTCAAAGTAGCCGTTCACGGCCTCGTTCACAGACCCGTCGCCTCCGGCAATGAGGACCTGCTCATGGCTTTCCGACTTGAGTATCTTCCTGACTTTCGCCGTACAGTCGCCCGGGCCTTCTGTCAGGACGAGCTCAAAGGCGCCGATGTCCTTTTCCAAGTCGCCCCGGAGGCGTTCAAAGGCTTTGGCAGCCTTCCCGTTCTTGCTCTTGGGATTGAGGATAACGACCCGCTTCAATGGCATGCGGCAGGTAAGCACTGCCTTTGCCCGCGTCAATTTCTTCGCGGGCCGAAAGCGGGTGTAACGCAGGCACCGCCCAGCGCGATCACCCCTTCATGTGAGCAGGCAAATCATGACCCGGATGCGATGGTGGAGAATCTGGCGGCCTACTTCTTCTTGATGTGAAGTTCGTCGATGTGCTTGGTGCGGTCAGAGGACAGGCCCAGTGCATCCGCCAACTTCACGAGAAAGGCCTTTTCCGATTTCTCCACCTTGCCGTCCACAGCGGCAATGGACACGGCGTCTTCATAGAGGTGGGCGCTCAGCTCCTCGTCTTTAAGCTTCTTAATGTCTTTAGCAAACTTGTCCATGGGCAGGGGCGACTCAAAGGCCTGGATCAATTCCTGGAGAATCGCGTCAGCGTCCTCCTGACTGATCATGTCCGGCGGGAAGAGGGAGTTCTGCTCAAAAAGGGCGCCCACCATGTCCCCAACCAGGTCATCCTCGCCGCGCTGCAGACGCCCGTCCGAAAAACCTGCGTGCGACCACACGCTCAGGAGAATCTTTGCGTACTCAAGGCGTTTCTGGATGATTTCTTCCCTCGACGGAGACTGCTTCAACTTGCCCCGCAGGGCACGCCAGTAGTGTTCAAAACCATCGTCGGCGCGGTCCGCCAAAATCATCCATCTGTCCATAAGAGTTTCCGATCACGCGCTCTGCGCGCCCGCTTCGTAATCGCAGGCAGAACATGCCGTGTATTTCCCTTTTTCACGAGACGACTTCTCTAGCAAGATTTTTCCGCACTTTGGACACACCTCGCCTGACGGCTTGTCCCATGTGGAGTAGTCGCATTCGGGATAGCGGTTGCACCCAAAGAACGGCCTTCCACGCTTGGTGGCACGCTGCACAACGTCGCCGGTTTCACATTTGGGGCATTTCCCCAGCGGGATCGCCTTGGCGTTCCGACATTCGGGGAAGCCGCTGCATGCCAGGAAATAGCCGTTCCGACCGATCTTCTTCACCATTTTGCGGCCGCACTTTTCGCAGACCAGGTCCGTTTCCACGTCCAAGGCATTGCGCATCTCGCTGATGTGTTCAAAGGCGTGCTTGATCGTGTCCGCGAAAGCAGGATAGAAATTGCGAAGCATCTGGACCCAGTCCATGTCCGATCTGGCCACGCGGTCCAGGTCGTCTTCCATCTTGGCCGTAAAGTCAATGTCAACGAGCGATGAGAAGTTCTTCTCCATCACGTCGTTCACGAGGCGCCCCAGCTCTGTGGGCTTTAGGGCTTTCTGGATGCGCACGCAATAGTAGCGCTTGAGCAACGTTCCGATGGTGGGGGCGTACGTAGACGGACGGCCCACGCCGCTTTCTTCAAGAATCTTTACCATTGACGCGTCCGTAAAACGCGCGGGCGGCTGAGTGAAGTGCTGTTCCGGGGTGATATGCTTGACTTTCAGCTGGTCGCCTTCCGTAAGCACAGGCAGCACACTTTCTTTTTTCTTACGGTCTTCCAGGTTGAATACTTCCGAGAAACCCGCGAATTTCACAACTTTCCCGTTGGCCCGGAAGAGGAGGTTCCCGCCGGTGATGTCCGCCGACGTGTGATCCGCGATCTCATCCGCCATCTGCGAAGAGACAAACTTCTGCCACACAAGCTGGTAGAGCCGGTACTGATCTTTGGTCAGATGTTTTTCAATGCTTTCCGGCGTGCGCGCCGGGTCCGTGGGCCGGATGGCTTCGTGCGCATCCTGGGCCGACTTGCCGCTCTTGTAGTCCCGGACTTCCGGTGAAAGGTACGTATCTCCAAGCGTTGTCTTTACGTACTCGCGCACCTGATCGATGGCTGCGGGTGAAACGCGCACGCTGTCCGTTCTCATATACGTGATGAGACCGGTGACAACGCCGTGTCCTACTTCCAAGCCTTCATAGAGCTGTTGTGCCACCATCATCGTCTTTTGAGAGGTGTACCCCAGTTTGTTGGCCGCGTCCTGCTGCATGCGTGACGTTGTGTACGGCGCTGTGGGCTGGCGACGGCGTTCCTTTGTGGAAACCGACGTTATCTTATACTCGAGTTCTTCCGCGCCGGTGAGAATGCCTTTCACCTGCTCCTCGTTCTTCAGTTCAACTTTTTCCCCGTTCACCGAGTGGAGGGTTGCGTCAAACGAGCTTTTGCCGTGCTGGAACTCTGCTTCCACAGTCCAATATTCTTCCGGCGTGAAGGCTTCGATCTCGCGCTCGCGCTCGCAGATGAGGCGAAGCGCCACACTCTGCACCCTTCCAGCAGAAAGGCCGCGTTTGATCTTCTTCCAGAGCAGCGGGGAAATGTTGTAACCCACGAGCCTGTCCATGATACGACGCGCCTGCTGTGCGTTCACAAGGCTCATGTCTATGTCACGCGGATGACCCACAGCTTCCTGCACGGCCGCCTTGGTGATCTCGTGAAATTCAATGCGCTTGATGTCTTTGTTGAGTGGACCCAGCGCGTTCGAAAGGTGCCAGGAAATCGCTTCGCCTTCGCAGTCCGGGTCAGTGGCCAGAAAGACTTTGCTCGTGGCGCTTGCGAGTTTCTTCAGTCGGTTCAGGATGGGTGTGCGGCCGCGGACGGTGATATATTCGGGCTGGAAGTTGTCGTCCACATTGACGGCCATGCGCGACTTGGGCAGGTCGATGATGTGCCCCATCGACGCTTCGATGACGTAATTCTTCCCCAGATACTTGTTGATGGTGCGCGCCTTGGCCGGTGATTCCACGATGACCAAGGTTTTATCTTTCAATTCCGCTTTGGAGATGCGGGGACTGGGCTTCTTCTTGGGTTTCCCGTCCGCTCCGATCTCAGGCGCCTCTTCGGGGGCCTTCCGGCCAAATGCTTTGGTTTTAAGGGCCATGTTTCTTCCTTATATACTAACGGAGGCACTGGTCGATAAGGCCCCTGCCGCTGTCACTGATTTTTTGCGATTGCATCGAATCCGGACAGGTGCTAGGAAGTGGCCATGGTTCCAAAGGAAGTCGAGGTGATTCTGGCACGGCACTTTGCGAGCTGCCTCGCGATGCCAACTTTCATCGTCGATCCGGTGGGAACGCTGCTGTATTACAACGAATCCGCGGAAGGTATTTTGGGCCGTCGCTTTGAGGAGACCGGAGAGATGACCTTCCTCGAGTGGGCCGGCGCTTTTGACCCGGTGGACCATGCAGGGGCGCCCATGACCGCCGAGGAGCTGCCGCTGGCGCGGGTTCTTGCGGAAAAAAAGCCGGTACACCGCCGGATCCAAATCCGAAATTTCGACGGCGTCAGGCGCAGCATTGAAGTGACGGCGTTTCCCTTGATTGGTCAGGCGAACCGTTTTCTGGGCGCTCTTTCCATTTTCTGGGAGCACCAAATATGAACGTTACCTTCTGGGGCACCAGGGGTTCCATCGCCGCTCCCGGACAGGACACCATGCGCTACGGCGGAAACACGTCGTGCGTTGAAGTGCGCAGCCGATATGACGATATTCTGGTGCTGGACGCGGGCACGGGGTTGCGACCCCTGGGAGCCCGCCTGGCGGCCCTGCACAAGACCGGAGGTGCACCCCGCCGGATTGATCTTCTTTTGACACATCTCCACATGGATCACCTTCAGGGTCTGGGGTTCTTCATGCCTCTCTACATGCCTGAATTCGAGATTCACATCTGGGGCCCGGCCAGCACCACTCAGGGCCTCGAAGTCCGTCTTTCACGTTATCTTTCGCCGCCCCTTTTTCCGGTACGACTGGCAGACCTGCCAAGAAAGCCGGTGCTGCATGACGTTCCCCGCGGCCGGTGGGATATCGGCGGTTTCACGTTGGAGTCCTGCCTTGTCTGTCATCCCGGGCCCACGGCCGCGTACCGTATTTCAGAAGACAACGTTTCCATGGCATACATCCCGGATCATGAACCTGCAGAATATCCCAACTTTGTAGGCTGGGGCCACTCTTCCATTTCGCAGACGCTGCATTTTGCGGAACTTGCCAACGCGGGCCGGCTTGTCATGTTCCATCACGATCCCGCGCGGACGGATGACGGACTGGATCAAATGCTCGCGCGCGCGCGGGAGCAGAGTCCGGTGAGGCCGGTATTCATGGCCGCAGAAGGCGTGGAAATCCGGCTCAGGTAATATCCAGGATTGCGCGCAGACGCCGCGCCGCCCACGGTCACAGGGCCGCTGCGGTGAACACATCGAGCAGGCTTGTCAACGCTCCACTTTTTCCGGAAGTACCAACGGGTACTCCCGCCCCTGCAGGCGCGTATTCATGAACCGCTCAAATTTGCGGAATGCCAGGAAAATGCGCCAGATCATAGCGTCTTCTTTATAGTAACTCTCCACCTCTTTTCGCTGGATGGGCAGAAGGTCAGGCCACTTCTCCGCGAGGAAACGGTTCGCGTGCAGGAGAAACGGATCAATCAAGTCCGCCTTCTTTTCTTTGATCAAGTTGCCCAAAAGATCAATGATGACCAGACGCAGATCGTAGTAGCGGTTCAGCACATCCTTCAGGAAGAACAGCCGGATCATCCAGACCAAGTACGACGGGCAGACGCGGAGGAACAATTCCGGGTCCAGCTGCTCAACGCCGCCGCGTCGCATGAGCGGTGTGCTTGTGTCTAAGTATAGGAGAGCGGGAGGCTTCCCCGCCCCCGGGTCCCCCGCTGCCGCCCAGTTCGAAATCTGGCCGTCCAGCCCCAGCTCCAAAACGCCTATATTCTGTTTGTTGTAGCGAAAGACGATTTCAAAGCGCCGAAGAATTTCTGTGAAAAGCTGGACCGACTCCGCCTCAGACCTCTCTCTCACGTAGCGACTCCCCACACCTGCGGGGTTCAGCAGACCTTGGCACACATACAGGATGGGATACGGCGCGGCTCCGCGCGGGGTGCGCGTGACCACATGCGTGCCGTAATCCGGCGTGAAGACTCCCATGTCGTTCAAGACGCGGTGGTATTCGTAGAAATCTCCCTCATAACGTTCAATCTCCGCGGCTGTCCTGAACACAGCCATCCGCTTGAAGGCAAGGCCCTGAAGTTCCGGGTGATCAAACGTGAATACCGTGCTCATTTCACCATAACCGATGATGCACGGCCGGGGCTCCCCCGCTTCCGGTTTCTGCGGGTCGAAATTCGTTTCAAATTCCTGGATTTTCTGCGCGGCGGCTCCGGACAGCTTGATCTGTTTTCCCTTCATGATCCTCTCACATCGCGGTATTCATAACATAAAATGAAGCGCTTTCTTCAACAATCGGTATTTGACAGTCCTTCCAGCGGTCAGAGCCTTCCGCACAATTTCCATGATCTCCCGGGCCTGGTCCCGGGTTGTAATCATCGGCGGCAGGAATTGAAGCACACGCTTGTCATTGTTCGCATACACGGCAAAGATTCCTTTGTCAAGCAGGGCCTTCACGGTCACAAGGCAGGTTCCCGGTGAATCAAGGACGATCCCCATGAACAGACCCAACCGCCTGATCTCTATGATTTCCTCAAAGCCCCGGGCAAGGGCCTTCCATTCACGCTCGAAGATCTCTCCCAGTTCGTTCACGTGATCAAGGAAGCCGGGCGCCTGAATCAAGTCCAATGTCTTGAGCGACACAAAACATCCCACCTCACTGCCACCAAAGGTAGAGATGTGAATGAACGGGTCCTTCTTAAACAGCCGCTCCAAATCCGGGCGCATGGCAACGGCGCTCATGGGGTACATTCCGCCTGAAAGACCCTTGCCGATCAAAACCATATCTGGGTTGACATCGTAATGTTGGTATCCCCACATTTTCCCGGTGCGCCCAAGACCGGTCTGGATCTCGTCCAGTATGAGGAGGGCTCCGTTTTTCTTGGCCACGCGCGCCACACTCTTCATATAGTCGTTCGAGAGAATCGGCATCCCAAGCGTAGCGGGAACCGTCTCCAGGATGATCGCTGCGGTGTCTGTGTCAACGGCCGCATGCAAGGCCGACTCATCACTCACGGGAATCTGGACAAAGCCGGGCAGCTCCACGCCAAAGGGCGTGCGGTATTTGGCGTCGCCCGCGGCAACAGCAAGACCTGTGTGTCCATGATAGCCCCCGGACAATGAAACGACTTTCTGGCGGCCGGTGTACCCCCGCGCGATCTTGATCGACAGGTCCGCCGATTCACCACCCGACGATCCAAAAATGATCTTGGTCAATAAGCTCCGCCCGGAAAAGAGGCCCCTTCCGCCGGCGGCAAACGACTGTGCAAGACGCGCCGCCAGTTCCGTGCGCGGACCGGAGATGAGGTGGTGATTGCCAATGTCGAACTGCGCCACGGCGGACGTGAGCGCCGCGGCAATATCCGGATTCCTGTGACCCATGTTGAAGACACCGCCGTTGCAGTGACAGTTGATATAACGCTTACCGGAAAGATCCCAGAAGTAGATGCCCTCCCGTCGGCCCATGACCAAATCCAATCCCACGCGCGCATAGTACGATGCCTTGTGGCGCGACAGATACTTCTTGTAGCGTGAGACGATGCTCGTCTTTGATGAGGCTTTGTTTTCGTGACGGTTGTTCTGTACCACCGGGTTCTATCTAAACCCGGCTCCGGCGCCTGCAAGCAGGATATTGCCTAGGACGCGTGGGAATGGATGCGCAGGTATACTCCGGGAACAAGCTCCCGGATCCGGCCCAGCCGTTTGTCTTCCAGGAACGTCAACCGGGCGGGGGATTCATAAGGCGGTTCGTGAACCAGATCGGTGGAGAGACCCGGCAGTTCAATGAGCGTCGCACCCTCATCAAGAAGCTTCCGACACCCGGCGTTCAAAACGCCGGGGAAAAGCGGGTGATCAAACGCGCGCACGTCGCGGCCCTCGTCCATGGCAAAGGCCGCGCTGATCAGAGCGCCGCTCTTTATGGGAGCTTGAATCACTGCAATTCCAGAACAGAGGCCCGCAATGATGCGGTTGCGGCGGGGAAAATGGTAGGCTTGGGCGGTCTCCCAGGGGACGAATTCACTGATAAGAGTAAACGGGGCACCTTTCTCTGCGGCGCGGCTGACTATAGAAAGGTTTGAGACAGGGCCGGGGTGAAAGAGTCCGGCTCCAAGTACAGCAATACCCGGGAGGCCCAGCTCTACAGCGGCCAGATGCGCTTCGCGATCGATGCCCCGCGCAAAACCAGAAACAATCATTACATCCCCCGAATAACGTTCCGACAAACCTTTCACGTACATCTGCGCTGCTTCACGCGCAAGCGGAAGCGGTTCCCTGGTTCCCACTACAGCCTCAGCCGCCGTCCCAGAAAAATCAGGGAGAGGTCCTCTATAAAAGAGAACAGATGGAGGATCAAAGATCTCACGAAGGAGCGGGGGATACGCAGCGTCCCACCATGTAATCCATGAAAAGCGCTCCCCGGCCGCAAGCGACGTGGCACGTGAGGCAGCCGCGCGCGCACGCGCCACCTCGGGCCCTGTGAATGTGGAATGAAGGAAGTCCGTCCAATCGGGAGCATGGGGCGCGGGAGCCGTGCGCCAACCGCCCCTGATGTACATATTTTTACGGTGCGGCAGCGACGACAGAAAGACGGCTTCCTCGAGGGAGAGCGGGCTCTCATTCATAACCGAGTATCTCGCACTTCTTTGTGTCGTCTTTGCGCAGGCAGCCGCTGATCACATCGATATTGGCCTGCACCTGGGCGTATTGTTGATTCTTTCCCAACGGCGTGGAGATGCTCCCGGCTCCTGTGAGGCTTTCGATGCGTTCTTTGATTTTGAGATATTCCTGAAGCGATCGTTCCATGTCTCCCTGCTCGGCCAGGATATGCGCTCGGGCAAACAAAGCGGGCATATAGTTGGGGTCCTTTTTCAGAATAACGTCAAAGAGTTTCATGGACGTGTCCATGTCACGCAGGCTGTCTTTCCCTACTTTTCCATAGAGCAGAGCCAGCTCGTAAGGGGCTCGGAGATCGTTGGGGCTCATCTGCATCAGTTTCTGAAAGATCAAAACGGCGGTGCGCCAACGATCTTCATCCCATCCCATAACGCGCGACGCGTTGGCAAAGCACACGCCCGCGTCAAACATCAGGTCCGGGTCCGGCGCATTGCGGTTCAACGCCTCGCGCACCATCGGCAGGGTTTTTTCAATCAGGTGGATGCGGACTTCTTCGTCCTCGTTGACGGTCCCCTGCCCCATCGCCGCCGTAAAGTGGCGGCCCGCCAGGTCGTAGCGGCCGGCGTTCATGTAGGCTTTGGCAATCTTCCACGAAAGAACGCCCTGGAGGTTGGATTCACTGACGAGGCTGTGGATGTCTTTGTGGAGCTCTCTGGCCCTGTCTTTCGACAAACGCAGGTCGTTTTCCCATTTGGCAACCTCCGAATCCGCCATTTTCTCCGCTTTCGGCTGCCGGTAGGCTGCGCCCCAGTTTTGGAGCTGGTCGCACGCGGTTATCATGGACACAAAAAGTACGATTGCAGTTTTCTTGATCATATGCGCATTCCTGCTTGCCCGGCCATCCTGGGGCGGAACTTTTGAGTCGGCCAGGAGTTTTTCTCTGCCTCTAACTCAGAAGGTCAAAAAGTTATCTGCCGTCGCGTCTCAAATTCGGGCAAATTCCCGGAAACTCATGGGGCGGAGCCGTGTCATT
>JACPZR010000333.1 GCA_016195395.1 Spirochaetia bacterium | reverse complement strand
GTGGTGAAAGTCGATTCCACCGCTGTCCACGTGAAAGTGCCCGGTCAGAAGGACCTGGATGTTTACAAGCTCCTGAAATTCAAGCGTTCCAACCAGGGAACCTGCATGAACCAGCGCCCCGTTGTCAGCGTTATCACAGCGCCCACAGATGGGAAAGTGACGAAGCTGTCGGACAAGCTCCTTGAGTTCACGTCAGAAGACGGCACGGTTCATAAGTTCCCGCTCGTTGTGGGCGAAGACGAGTTTGAAGCCACTGTCCGTCAGGGACACCAAGCGCAGCGCGGTGATTTCCTGGCAGGACGCCGCGTGTATGCGGAAATCCGCGACAACGATGGCAACATGAAGCAGAAGGCTACCGTTCTCGCGGACGGTCCCGCTACCGATCACGGCCGTTTGGCTCTGGGTCGGAACGTTCTCGTGGGCTTCATGCCGTGGGAAGGTTACAACTTTGAGGACGCCATCCTCCTGAGCGAGCGCATTGTCAAAGACGACGTGTTTACGTCGATCCACATTGAAGAGTACGAAATCCAGGCACGTGAAACCAAACTGGGTCAGGAAATCATCACGCGGGACATTCCCAACCTGAGCGACAAAGCTTTCCGTGACCTCGACGAAAACGGCGTCGTTCGGATTGGCGCGGAAGTCCGTGCCGGGGACATTCTTGTGGGTATGGTTACGCCGAAAGGCGAATCGGACCTGACTCCGGAATACAAGCTGCTCCACAGTATCTTCGGCGAGAAAGCCAAAGAAGTGCGCGACACGTCACTCCGCATGCCAAACGGCGCGGAAGGGACGGTCATTGACGTTAAGCGTTATTCACGCGAGGCGGGCGATGAGCTTGCTGCCGGCGTGGAAGCCCTGGTGAAAGTCTACGTGGCGCAGAAGCGCAAGCTTCAAGTGGGCGACAAGATGGCCGGACGCCACGGTAACAAAGGCGTCGTGGCACGGATTCTTGCTGAAGAAGACATGCCAATGCTGGATGACGGCACGCCTCTCGACATCGTTCTCAATCCGTTGGGTGTTCCCTCTCGTATGAACTTGGGGCAGATTTTCGAAACTCAGCTGGGTTTCGCGGGCCACAAGCTGGGAATTCTTTTTGAAACGCCCGTCTTTGACGGCGCGCACGAAGAGGATATCGGCAAATATTTGGAAGAAGCAGGCCTCCCAACCGACTGCAAATTCTCCATGCGCGATGGTAGAAGCGGTGAACGTTTCGAAGGAAAGGTTTTCTGCGGACAGATCTACATGCTGAAACTTGCCCACCTTGTGGACGACAAGATCCACGC
>JACPZR010000332.1 GCA_016195395.1 Spirochaetia bacterium | reverse complement strand
GTTCACTTGGTTCAAACCTTGAAGTACGGCCGTCTGATCAAAAAACTTTTGCGGTGATGCAGGGTCGAGAGGCGCATGCACCGCCGCGCCGGAAGTCTTCTTTGTTGGGGGCCATCGTTTTCCTCTTGCTTGCATCCTGCATGCGCTTGGATCCCAGTCCGCTGGATAACTCAAGAAATCTGGGCGTCAATTTCCTGTCTGTACTCCTCGCGCGCGCAGGAAATACTACAGCCACGCGGGTCCACGGCCAACCGGACCTTACAAGTAACGCGGCCAACAACGGCGGCATTTCCGCCAACAGCCTGAACCTACCTAAGGGCCTTGCTGTGGACTCTGCTGGGAATCTCTATGTAGCAGACGGGTTGAATACTCGTGTGTTGTTTTTCGCGCCCGGAAGCACGACAGCCACACGGGTCTATGGTCAGTCAGGCAGCTTCACGACAAACGTTACCGGGACTACCGCAACCCGACTTAAAGGAATAACCTACTGGATTGCTCTCGATTCCGGCGGGAATCTGTATATCGCGGATTCCGGGAATAATCGTGTCCTGTACTTTGTGTCCGGAAGCACGACAGCCACGCAGGTCTATGGTCAGGCAGGGAGTTTCGTAACGGGTACAGCCAACAACGGCGGCATTTCCGCAAACAGCATGTCTGAACCCATCGGCCTTGCTGTGGATTCGGCCGGTAATGTCTATCTGGCTGATTTCCTCAACAGCCGTGCGCTGTATTATCCCTCGGGGAGCACTACAGCCACGCAGGTGTTCGGCCAGGCAGGCAACTTCACAACCGCTACGATCAATAATGGCGGCATTTCTGCAAACAGCCTGAACTTCCCTTATGGCGCGGCGGTCGATTCCAGCGGCAATCTTTATATCGCGGATACAACCAACAACCGGGTCCTATATTACCCGGCGGGGAGCACGACGGCCACGCGTGTGTACGGTCAACCAGACTTCACGACTAACACGGCCAACAACGGCGGCGTTTCCGCCAACAGCCTGAAGGGCGGCTCGGGCCTTGCCGTCGATTCCGGTGGAAACCTGTATATCGCAGATGGCGGCAACAACCGCGTCCTATATTACCCGGCGGGGAGCACGACAGCAACGCGGGTCTACGGTCAACCTGACTTCACAAGTAACACCGCCAACAACGTCGGCATTTCCGCTAACAGCCTGAACGGCCCTAATGGCGTTGCTCTTAATGGCGCGGGAAATGTCTATATCTCTGATACCCAGAACAACCGGGTTCTGTACTACGGGCCTTGAGCCGGGCGGGGATTGAGTGCGTATTAGGCCAAGTCACGACGGCTTTCGCTGGACCTGGCAATCCTTTCCATCGATCAACCGACGAACGTCCTTTTCGACGGCATGGATGTCCGTTTCGCCGGAATAGCGCGCTTCTATCATGCCGTCGCAGCCCACGATGAAAGCCACCGGCAACCCCAGGACGCCGCCGAAACGCTCTGCAAGCTTTACATCGCCCATGACGACAGGATAGTTCATTTTCATGTCGCTGTAGAATTTCCTCACCGGCGCCGGTTCATCGTCCAAAGAAATCCCGATAACGCGAAGCCCGCTTGACTCGTACTTGTTCTGCAAAGCATTCAATCTTGGAATAACGTTCTTGCAGGGACCGCACCAGGTGGCCCAGAAATCCAGGATGAGCACGCGGCCACGCAGGTCCCGCGGGCTTACGGGCCTGCCGGCAAGGTCGGCGATCGTGAAATCGGGGACAGGCATGTGCATGGTTTTGACACTGCCGTGAGATGTCTCCTTTCTGCGCTTGCAGAGCGTGGAGATGACAAGGGCCGCCGCAATCAGCACGGCGGCGGCCAGCGCGGTCTGGATGATCCGCTTTTTCAAATGCCCACCGGTCAACGTTATTCCCCGGCTACGGATGGGTATCCTTTGTCCACCCAGTCGGCGCCAAAGTTGTTCCTGATGTAGAGCATCCGTACTTTGGTAAAACCCATTTTTTTGAGTTCTTCGTAGGCTGGAATCATGTTAGGGCAGTTCTGCCATGGGCAGCAGCCGCAGTACAGAACAATGAGCTGGTCTTTGGGCAGCGTTCCCACGCGCTTCTGGAGTTTTGCAATTCCCTGTGCTTCCCCGCCGGAGCCAATGTATTCCGATCCGGGAATGTGGCCCTGCACGTAGAGCACACGGAAGCCAACGTGCAAAACGACGGGCTTTTCCCGGCCGGCTTTGAGCATGGCCGCCAAGTCGGCGGGCTGTATCAGGTCGGCGTCGACGGAAGGTACTGTTGTGCCGGGTTGTTCCTGGGATGCGGGTTTACAGGCAAGGGCCAGGGTGAGCGCGAATGCCGCGGTTATGGCGGTGCGCATGAGAAGTTGAATACGGGTTCTTTCCATAATGATGAGATGCGCGAAACGCCCAAAGGTGGCACGGCCGTTGGATGTTTTTTGTCATTTCCCACGGTTTCGCGGCGGCTGCCGTTGTGTTTTAGGTCTACGCCTTTCGCAGCGATTCAATGACCGGGGCGAGGGTATTGACTCCCCAATGTTCCGCATACTTTCCGTCTCTGATTCGTACAATATCAATCACGTCGATTTTCACAGGTCGGCCCGTGGCGGGCACGCCCATGATTTCGCCTTTGTGTGTGCCTGACAGGGATTTCCGCGTTGTTACCTTGTCGCCTTCGGCCACCTGATCCAGGATTTCCACTTTGATATCCGGGAAAGCGGGCCGGAGGATCGTGGCGAACGTCGACCACATACTCTCTCGATCGTTCTTTGGTCCCAGCGCTGTCCTGTTGATGAACTGCATATCCATAAGTTCCTCGAACGAGGCGCGGTTTCCCTGCTCGATGACCTCTTTGTTGAAGCGAACGACCACCCGCTTGTTGTCTTCTGTGCTCATTGGGTCAAGAAGCGCTGCGGACACCAAGTCGGCAAGGACAAGGATAGAAACATGAGAGACAGGATGGACACAAAGAGGACGGATCGCAATTCAGGTCATACATATGAGCGACTTGCCTAAGTGTCCCAAATGCCAGAGTGCCGATACCTATGACGACGGCACCATGTACGGCTGCCCTCACTGCGGCCACGAATGGGACCGCAGCGCCGCAAACACGGCGCCCGCCGACAGCGCGGAAGAAGAGCTGGTGGTGCGTGATGCGCACGGAAACGTCCTTCAGGCCGGAGATAACGTGACGGTGATCAAGGACTTGAAAGTTAAGGGCTCATCGTCTGTGCTGAAAATTGGAACAAAAGCAAAGATCGTGCGGTTGGTGGACGGCGATCACAACCTCGATTGCAGGGTGGACCGCATGGGCGCCATGGGGCTGAAGTCTGAGTTTGTGAAAAAGGCCTGACAGCGCCCTGAAGACTACTTGGCGCCGGTTAGAATCTCCACGATCACGGTACGACCGCGCCGGCGCGCTGAATCCAGTGCGGTCTCATTGTTCTTGTCGCGGAGTTTGGTATCCGCGCCAAGTGAGAGAAGGCCCCTCACCACTTCGACTTGGTTCTGCCTCACGGCCGCAAGAAGCGCTGTCTCGCCCGTGGAATCCTGCTTATTCACGTCCGCTCCCTTTGAGGCCAAATACTGCACAATAGGAACCAGGCCCTTCTCGCTTGCAAGAAAGAGAGCCGTGCGTTCATATCCGTCGGCGCTGTCTACGGGAACCTTTCGCTCCTCAATGAGGCGCTTGACGTATGGGAGGTTGTCGGTTTGGGCATTGTAACGAAGCACCTCCCCGTCAGATTCATTCACCGATTCACTGACAACACCCGAAGCGACCGCGGCACAGGCACAAATCCCGGGCATCGTGACTAAAAAGAACAAGATGGATAACGTGCGTATCACAGCCCTCATTTCGCCGCTCCAATTCTGTCGCGCAGGCGCTCCAGCTGCTCATATGTCCAGTCCGCGTCATTGTATTGAGCGAGTATGCGGCGTCCGGCCGTCGTGAGTGTCAGACTGAAAATGCTCGCGCCGCGCCCTCGAATCTCCTTCAGATCAGCCGTCAGATCCCGCACCGGCCTGTCCTCGCGTCTCCGTGTGTCGTAGTCGAGATATTCCAGATTCAAAGCGCTCCCGTCCACGCGTGCCGAGAGAATGCGGTAACGCACTTGGCGCAGTCGGAAGAGCATGTTGGCTCCTGTGACTGCGAAGAAGAGAACTGCGGGAATGAACGCAAGATAGGCGGATGCAAAAATCCCTACGGCAACAAAGATGATCCCGGGCACGGCGCTCGACAAATAGCCAAAGATCATTCCGCCGGCGATCAAACGCTGCCAGGTGGAAATATGCGGCGCAGTGAACGAGTCGGGCAGTGGTTGTGTTGGCTGCGGTGCCGTGCTTTTCCGGTGCGACCACGGGGATGAGAAAGCAGCGGCAGCACCAAAGAACAAAAGCCAGTATGCGGAAAAGAGCCGAGTCTGCCCCGCGAGCAGTGCGTTATATTCACCGGCGTCGATTTTCCGGATGATCTTCCCATGATTGGCTATGACCGTCTCACCGTCCACCACGCCGGGACTGCCGCCTCCCATCCCACCGAGCACGGCTACGAAGCTGAACATCGCATAGACAAGGAAGAGTGCAAGCGCCGCACGGAGCCAGACAGGAATATCGCGGAAAAAGCCCAGCCTATCTGCCCGCTCGCCGGGGGATAGGCGCCCCCGCTGGAAAAGCTTTGTCAGAAACGCTGCCGCAAAAGCCATGATGGCGAGGATCTGCATCCCGCCAAGAACAAGGCCCGATTGAGCGGTTCCCGCTATGGCCAAGACGTGAATGACGGCGCTTCCAATGAATCCGGCCGCCGCAGTGAAGAACGTTATCCGTTGGAGCCTGCTTGATTGAACCTGCGTGTCCGCCTGGCTCGTGCTCTGTGTGTTGTCCGTTGGCGATCCTGTCATACGTTGGAAGACCTCGCTATTAGATTCCCAGTTCAGGTGACGTTTCTGTCGAGTGCGTATCAGGGCCGGCGCTGCTCACCCCGTTTAGCGCAAGCCACCGTCACGCCTTCTCAAGCACAATGGCAATTCCCTGGCCCCCGCCTATGCAGAGCGACGCCACGCCGTAGCGAGCGTCCCGCTTATGTAATTCAATCGCAAGCGTCAAAGCCACACGGTTTCCGGACGCACCCAAAGGATGGCCCAGCGCAATCGCTCCGCCGTTTACATTTGTTCTTTCGCCATCCAATTTGAGTCCTTTCATCACAGCTAACGTCTGCGCCGCGAACGCTTCATTAATTTCAAACAAATCCACATCGCTTTGGGAGATTCCCGCCATCTTCAGGGCTTTGGGAACAGCATACACGGGACCAATTCCCATCCGGGACGGGTCGCACCCGGCCGTGCCCCAGCCGATGATTTTGGCCAGCGGCTTCTTTCCTATTTTTGTGGCGTACGCTTCTGAAGAGACAATCACCGCGGAGGCCCCGTCGTTGATCCCGGACGCGTTACCAGCCGTGACCGTGCCGTCCTTTTCAAAAGCCGGCGACAACGTCTCGAGACCGGGGACGCCTTCCGCGCCTTTGATGAACTCGTCGCTTTCAAAGGCCGGGCCTTTCCGCATGGGCACGGGGATCACTTCCTCTTTGAAGCGACCGCTTTTTTGCGCCGCCTCGGCCCTTGTCTGTGAAATCCCCGCCCACTCATCCTGCTCTTCACGCGAAATCTTGAAATCGCGCGCCAAGTTTTCCGCCGTGCGTCCCATTGGTAACGCGACATAATTGTCGGTTAAGCCCGTCAGCAGCATGTCTTCCATTTCGCCCGATCCCAGACGCAGACCAAACCGGGCCCCCTTGGCCACATACGGTGCATGAGTCATACTCTCTACACCGCCGGCCAAGCCCACGTCGGACTCGCCTGTTTGGATGTTACGGGCACACTGGATGATCGATTCCAAACCGGAGCCGCAGAGTCGGTTTACGGCCAAAGCCCCGATTTCCTGCCTCAAGCCCGCCGATAATGCGATATGTCGGGCCATGTAAATGGATTGCCCAGAGGCCGGGATTACGTTGCCAAAAACGACTTCGTCCGTATCAATGACGTAGCGTTCATGGCGCGCCAAAAGGGCTTTGGTTACAAGGGTGCCGAGCGCGGTGGGGTCCAGATCTTTGAGGCTGCCGCCGAATTTCCCAAAAGGGGTGCGGACTCCGTCAAGGATTACAGCATGTGGGGTCATGTAGCCCCACCTTTTCTGGACTCGAAAGCGTCAATTGGGAAAAAAGCTTTCAAATTTCCGGGCCTCTACAGGAAAGTTTGGCTTAGGAAGGGCCGATAAGACAAGAGATCGGCTGTGTCTGTCCTTGGTGTGTTCAGGGAGCAGGCCGGAATGTCGGGAAGCGCCCGAAACGATGAGGAAGACGATGAAACGCAAAATTATCCTTACAGTCTTGATGGTGTTGGCCTTTTCAGTATATGGCCAGCAGCCCGGAGGCGGCGGCGCCGGCGGGGCAGGCGGCGGTGGAGCAGCTGGCGGCGGCGGAGCGGGCGGTGCGGGTGGCACAACCGAGACCAAGCCGGACGCAGGCGGCCAGTCGGCTTTGACACCGGAAGTCTTGGACAACTTCGAAGAGTCGGAAGACTGGAGAGCGCGGTCCACGTGCCCCATCGGAGAAACCAAACTCCTGAAGATTGTACAGCGCGGTGAAATTCGCGCAGCCGATGACGAACAGTCCCGACCGGATCAGGGAACAGCAGACAGCATTGAGCAGAAGCCGGACAGCCCCAACCACATCCTTGGTGTGAAGACTTACTTTATGGACCGCGGCTTTGACCGCGTGGAAGTAAGCCCGCCGCACGAGTATGTGATCAAAGGGAAGGCGCGTCAGTTCTCCATCTGGGTGCTGGGCAGAAAATTCCGTCATACTCTCAACATCAAACTCCGCGATTACCGCGGCAACACGCATGCGCTCCCTGTGGGACGCTTGGACTTCTTCGGCTGGCGCAAGCTGACCGTGACGGTTCCAGGATGGCTGCCGCAGAGCACACGTTATGCGCTCTTGGACAAGAATCTTCACTTCGTCAGCTTCTTTGTGACGAGCGATGTGCACGAGATTCCTGGTCAGTTTTACTTCTATGTAGATAATCTCAAGGTTCTCGTAGACCGCGGTGAGGCAAACTACCCTGGATCCGAGATCAAGGACAACTGGTAATCCGGACGCCGGAGCTTTTTGGAGGATGAAGAAAATGAAATTTTCCCGGATGTCTGAAATCAAAACAAGTCTCATTCGATGGTCTCCCCTGGCCGCAGGCGCTCTGCTCGCAGCGGGAGTCTCTTTCGCCGCGATCAAGAGCGATGCGGTAACAAAAACAGCCGTTGGAAACGACGTGTCGGGCAGGGAGCTCCGTGCTCTCACGATTGAAAGCTTCGACACGGATTATTCCGGCGGCGGCTACGGCTGGGAAGTCGTTACGGACAAGGATGTGAATCCCAACGGCCCGTATGAAGCCTACGCAAGCTCCCTTCAAGCGGAACGCGAAGTGAAACTGATCCCTGGTTCTCCGCGCGATATTAAAGAAGTGCAGGGCGATGCCAACGCCAAAGTGCTGGCCGTCAAATTTGCCTTCTCGTTCCCCGGGAATAACGTTATCTCCATCCGTCCGCCGAAAGTGGACCACTACATGCTGGAGCGTCCGCGTCCTTATCTGAACGACCAGGCAGCAACAGCCAACTACCGGCCGCGCTCCTGCTTCAAAGCGGCGCCGGAAACCAACGCCCGCACGTCGGCCCGCGCACAGGCAGTAGACTGCGTGCTCGGTGTGGAAATGCCCGGTAAAGTTCACGAAATTTCTATCTGGGTCATGGGCCGTGGGAACGACTACGATCTGGAAGGCTGGATTGAAGACTGGAAAGGCGAAACGCACATCCTGAAATTCGGCTCTGTTGACTTTGTGGGTTGGCGCCCGCTCTCCGTGAAGATTCCGCTGGATATTCCGCAGTCTGTGGATTCCTTTCCGCAGGTCAAAACCATGATCTTCAAGCAATTTAAGATTCGTTCTAAAGCGCACACGTCGCTGGAAACGGTTTACATCTTCATGGATGAACTCCGGATTCTTACGGACGTGTTTGAAGTGCACTTTGACGGCGCGCAGATCGACTTCGACAGAAACGACTGCGAACGCAAAGAACACCTCCTGGAAGTTATGCGCAAGAATGCGCGGAACCCGGCTCTCTTTGGAGAGAAAGCGGATTGCAGCAAGTCGCCCGGCCCGGCAGCAGCCGGAAGCGGCGGCACCAAGCAACCTGCGGGCGGCGGGGGAACCCAGCCGGCTAAACAACCGGGCCAGCCGTAACGGCGGCTTCACAATAACCCTGAAAAATAGCAGGGGACGCGACCCAAAACGGGTTTGACGAATGCCGGGCAAGCGCCCGGCATTTTGTTTATGACGTCGCGATTATCACCTGTTTCGTTCTGGACTGGTTTTTTCGTTTTCCTAGCCTCCGCCGTTCTACTCACGCTGGCCTTTTCCAATTCTCATATGCCGCGCGTGGTGCCGCTGGACGGGCCGCAAACCGTGTTCTCCGCGGAGCGGGCCCTGAAACATCTGCGTGTGATCGCGGCCGCGCCGCATCCCGCGGGTTCACCTGCCAACCGCGCGGCCAAAGAATACATTGTGCGGGAACTCCAGAAACAGGGGCTTCCTGTGCAGGTTCAGGACGTTGTTTCCTCGCGATCCTATCTGCCGGGAGTCATCTTTGGGGCACGGGTGGCCAACGTCGTAACTCGCTTTGGGCCCGGCAGCTCGAATGCGGCGCTGTTTGTCTGTCACTACGATTCCGTTCCGCACGGCTACGGAGCCGCCGACAACGGCGCGGCTTGTGCCGCATTTCTTGAGGCCATCCGGGCCCTCCGCGCCGCGCACACGGACGTGAAACAGTCCGGAATGAAAAACGATCTTATCTTTCTTTTCTCCGACGGGGAAGAGACCGGTCTTGCGGGCGCCCATGCGTTTGCGGACAGTCATCCTTGGATGAAAGACGTTCGTGTGGTAGTGGATTTGGAAGGTCGGGGCGACACCGGCCCATCCGCTTTGTTCGAGACGGGAGCAGGAAGCGGGGGCTTTGTCCGCGCCTATGCGGGCGCCGTTCAAGTGCGCCGTGGAAATTCTCTTTCGGCGGCCGTCTATAATCTGCTTCCCAACGACACCGATTTCACCGTCTACCAGCGCGCCCGTCTTCCCGGTTTGAATTTCGCGATCTTTCAGGGCGTTCCGTACTATCATACTCCATTGGACAACGTTCAGTTGATCAACGTTGGTTCCGTGCAGCACCACGGCGAGAACGTTATGGGCACAGCGTCTGTGCTTTCCCGGCTGGATTTGAAACAAACCACCGGCGACGATGCGGGCGTGTATTTTGACCTGGGCGGCCGCGCGTTCGTGCAGTATTCGTTCCGGACAGCTTGGATTCTTGGCGGGCTGGCCATGCTCGCCTTTGCTGCGTTTGTGATGCGGCAGATTCGCGATACTTCACTGAACGCGAAAGGCGTGGCGATGGGACTTCTCTGGAGCGTCTGCGTGGTGGTTGCGGGGGGGCTTACCGCGTACGTCTTCTTGAAACTCATGTCGCTCCGCTCCGACGGCGCGGATCACTTCATGTTCGGGGAACCCTACAACGGTGTGCACTACCGCGTGGTTTTGATGACGCTGCCGGGTCTGATTCTTTGGGCGGGGCTGCTCCTGGGAGAACGCCTGCGTTTGGATTACACTGCCATGGCGGGAGGGGCGCTTCTTTTTGCCGGGCTTCTCCTCTTGGCTTCACTGATCTGGCTCCCGGGCGCGAGTTTTCTTTTGCAGTGGCCGTTCATTTTTGGAACCCTTGCATACGGCGCCGTGTTTGCGTCGCGGGGGACTGGTCGGGCTGTGCTTGTCCTTGCGGCTTCCGTCCCGATTCTTTTTCTGGGCGCGGATAACTTTCCGGATTTCTTTCACGCGCTGACTGTAAAAATGGGAGCCGCTCTCGTTGTCCCTGTGTCGCTCTACTGGTTGTGTCTGATCCCGCTGGTAGAGTTGATCCGCAGAAGCACGGGCGTCCTTCTCAGAAACACGTTGATCGGTGTGGCGTTCGCAGGCCTCGTCAATCTGTTCCTGTCCGGTGGATACGACGCGCTGCGTCCCCGGCAGGATGCGGTGATGTACTTTCACAACAGCGGCACCGGCGAATCGCACTACGCCACGTGCGACGTGGATACGGATTCGTGGACAAAGTCGATCTTCCCGGCGCAGGCATTGCGTTCCGTGCCGCGCGACTTCTTTCCCATCATCAACTCCTGTGTTCTGGGCAGCCACGGCTTTCTCATGACGCCGGCGCCGGTCGTGCCGCCCGGTTCGGCGGATCGATCGCTTTTGACGCCGCCCGTCGCACTGAATCTGGCGCGCGTGCAGCGGCCCGGCGGGGATGTGCTGTCGTTTACGGTCCGCCCCAACCCCGAGGCCGCCGTGACCATGATGTTTGTGAAAGGATCACACAGGAACAAGCCGGTGTGGATCAACGGCCGTCGTATTGAACAGGTTCAGGTTTCAGAGCTCAAAAAGGCTCATGAGCTGATCGTGCGTGTCTTGAATCTGGACGACTGGGCCATGGTGCGCCAGTCGGCGCCGGACAGAGCCATACAGATCGAGTGGTCCTTGAAAGGCGGTCCCGTGGAGCTGATTCTTGTGGATGTGATCTACCGCATGCCCCGCTTCCCGGGCGCGCCTGTGAGGCCTGCGCTCACGATTCCGGCGCCCGCGTTCTTTCCCTCTGACTCCACGTACGTTTCAAAATCGTACCGATTGTGACGGGGATATGCAAAAGCGATTGTCGTCCCGACCAGGGTCTTGGACAGGTTCCTATTCAAAGCGGCGCTCCGCCAAAGGATACAGATGATATTCACCCGCAAACCATTGGAACGAATCCTCAAAGAGGCTGAGACCGGCCACGACGGGCATACGTTGCGCCGCTCGCTCGGCACGCTC
>JACPZR010000315.1 GCA_016195395.1 Spirochaetia bacterium | reverse complement strand
TGAACTCCTCAAGACCACCGTGACACTCGAAGAGGGAGAGGCCCAGACGATGATGCAGGCGCCGGAAGCGCCGGCTGTGATCGCCGCTTTTACGGATTTGATAAAGTCGGAGCGCCCCGCTGAACCGGCCGCGTTTACGGCTCTCATGAAGTCAGTGGGTGAAAAAACAGGCGCCAAGGGAAAATCTCTCTTCATGACCATCCGCGTGGCTACCACCGGGTCCACACACGGATTGGAACTGCCCACGCTGTTTGCCATCATCGGTTGCGATGAGATTCTCAAGCGCGTTCAGGCCATCAGCAAAGAAGCGGGCCTGACGTAATCATCTGGCCCTTGGGTCTGGCATGTCCCCGGGAAGTACAAAAACCAACGCTTGGTTTGTTTTTGCAGCCCTTACGCCTGCTGCTCTGGCCTTGATGTATGTGTCTCCCGTCTGGCTTTTCTGGGAGCGCATGCCGCAATTTCCCACCACGGCAGAGCGGGTTCTTGAGTACGGCTCGCTTCTGGCCTCTCTCGCGTATTTTTATGCCGCCTTCAAAAACAAAGGCATAACGTCACCTCTGGCGAGCGGCGTCATTGTGCGTAACGTCTGCTTGATTCTCTTGTTGGGTCTTGCCATTTCACATCTGACTGCAGGCGCCGTATTTCACCACCGTACATTTCAGTCCTTTATCTACGCGGCTCACGACTACACGGGAATTTCCCACGTCATTTCAAGCTTCAGGAGCAGCGGACGTTTTCTAGATTCAAATTACTTTGTGGCGGCCAACGGAACGGGATTCTATCTCTGGCACCACTTCGCGCCGATCCTTGTCACGTTCATGCCGTCTGCGGTATGGAGCAGCACGCTCGAGCATTACGGTTACACCCTGGCCGTCTGGGCCACGAGCGGCGTGGTTTCATTCTATTTTCTGGCGCTTGTTTTTGCAGGAAGCGATCCGTTCAGACACTTGAACGCTCTTCTCCTCAGCGTGTGCTTTGCCGTCTTCCCCGTGTTCTACAATTTCACGATATCCAACCACTTTGAAATCGCCGTTCTGCCCGGCGCTTTCCTCATGTTTGCCGGCGTCCGAAAACAGAAATATCTCTGGCTGGCCGCAGGATTGCTCTGGACTTTATCCATAAAGGAAGACGTCTCCGTTTACACGGCGCTTTTTGGCCTCTATCTGGTAGCTACGCCAACGAGGCGCCGCGAGGGTGCAGCAATTCTTAGCGCATCATTGGTGTGGTTTATACTGCTCACCCGCATCGTCATGCCGTGGATGTCCGGTGAACACGAATCGCGCTTTCTGGTCTCGTACTGGGGGGCCTATGGTAAGACGCCCCTCGACATCGTTCAGTACCTGCTCCTTCACCCCGGCATTGTTCTCTTGAAACTCACAGCATCCCTTCCAAAGTACGCTGCGCTCTTTGTGCCGTTCGCCTTCCTGCCTCTTCTGAATGCGCGTTATGCGCTAATCGTATTTCTTCCTATCCTGACAATGCATGCGCTCGCAACGCAGCACTTCATGCACGATCTTGTGACCACCTACTACATGTACACAATCCTGCCGTATGTCTTCTACGGTCTCCTCGAGCGCTTGTATCCCACCATTGAGGCAGCCGAGTACGGGGAGCTCGGCGAGCACACGAAGGATGAGGGGCGCGCTGGTCTCCCCAGTGATGCAATCCGCTCACTGCCAAGCTCCATCAAGAACGTCATGGCCAGATTCCCCGCGTGGAGCGAACTCCGCCCGGGCCTCGTGTTACTGTGTCTGTGCCTTGTGTTTCGCGCCGCAGCCAACGAGAAGCATGAGCCGTTTCTAGCGTTCCCGGTATCCCGTCCCACTGCGGCAGTTGCAGCTCTGGCGGCCCGCGTCCCCGCAGGCGCTCCCATCCACGCGATGGACCTTTTGAGTGTCTACGTTCCCATAACCAACGAAGTCTTCCCCATCGACCACAAGACCCGCCCCGCCGCCTATGTTCTAGTAACGGAGGATTCGAAGCTTCGGCAGCTTGAGACAGATCGACAGGTGCGCCATGTGCTGGCCAAAGTGAAACAGAAAGGAATTCTCTTGGGAAGAACCGATGACGCGCAGCTCTACAAAATGAACATTCCAGAATGTCTGACGTGCGACCTGCCCGAGCGCTAGTGGAGGCGCACTACCTGCACGGATTCTTTGCGGCCTTTCACTTGAAGCGGCGGTAACATTTCCCCAGGGAGCTCCTCTTTCACAACGTCGTAGACGGCATCCGTCACCAGAAGGACCGACTGGAATTCCTTGTTCAACTGCTCCACGCGCGACGCCAGATTGACTGTGTCCCCGATGATTGTGTATTCCTTGCGCGAGGCGGAGCCGACGTTACCCGTCACCGCATTCCCGGCATGAAGACCGATCCCAATGCCCGTGTGTTCAATCGCTTTTGTCTGATTGAGATTCTCCACAAGAGCGATGATCTCACGCGACGCCTGCACCGCGTTCTTAACGTCCCGGCCGTCAGACAGCGGCGCCCCAAATACAGCCATGAATCCGTCGCCTAGAAACTTGTTGATAATGCCGTTATGTTTCGTGATTACATCAATGAAGTGTGTGAATAACGTGTTGAGATAGAGAATTACTTCCTCCGGCTTCCGCGATTCCGAGAATGACGTAAAGTTGCGGATGTCCAGAAACATCACGCACACGTGGCGGACTTCAGCCTCAAACGATGGCTGCTCCAGCAGTTTGTCGACCACAGCGGGCGATACATACTGGCCGAACATATTAACGATTCTACTGCGCTCATCGCCCAGCTGGAGCGATGTTTCCAGACGCAGACGCAGTTCGTTTGCGACAAAGCCGGCCAGAGCGCCGGATACAAGGAGCACCATTGACCGCCCGGCCCATAGCAGGGGAGAGTGCAGGTAGACATCGAGCGGGTGATTCGTGGCATCCGGGCCGGACGACAGAACATACGCGCACGCAGCAAAATGACCCACAGCGGCCACAATGCCTGTGAAGAGACCCACACCGAAATTTAAGCGGAGTACGGACAGAACAATAAAGACAAAGTAGATCATCACGATGGGCGAGTTGGCCGCAAGCGTGCCCTCAACGCTGCCCGCAAGAACGGCAATGAGGAGGCTCGGCACGGAGGTTTCGAGGAGAGCGTTGCCATATTGAAAGATGCGGGGCAGGACTTTCCGGAGCCGGAGCGCCCGGGAAATGCCCCTGCGGACACCCATCTCGTATAACGCCAAAAACCCCACAACCAGGGCAATCTGGACAAAGGGAAAATGCCCGCCGAAGATACGGTCGAGCGTTTCATGGAAAACCAAACGCCCAACCAGCCAGAAGCAGAACCCGCCGGTAAAAACGCCCGCCAAAAGACCCGCGCGTTTCTTTTCGCTTACAAGGATTTCAAAATAGAGGGATTCGCGGAGCGATGGGTCCAGAGCCGGATTCCCCCGCTTCATCAGAAGAGGAGGCCTTCTTTGAATTCTCCCAGCGAGCAGGCCACTACGGGAGGCCTGAGGGACAACCCTTCCCGCGTCCGCACCAAACGGTGGCGCACGGGAAGACCAAAGCCCGCAGGTTCCGCGTAGGCCGCGAGTTTGCCTGTTTTGAAGAGACTTACAATGGACCGGATACGCGGATCTGTTACGCCGCTCTGCTCCGTCTGGCCCAGAGCCTCATACAGGGGAAGAATGCCGCGGTAGTACCAGGAAACAGGGGATACGGCCGGATCATCGGGAATAACGTCTTCAAGAAAGGATTCATGGATAGCGGGACCGTCCGGCTGTTTTTCATCCGCATAACGCAGCCAGGCGATATGGGTGTAGAGCTTCACGCGCTCCCGTTCTGTGGACATGGGCTCCGAACTTCCAATCCAACGGCACCACGCGTTCAGTTCTTTGGCCGAAAGCGACGCCAGGTGGGCAAAGAGATATCCTTCCCGCATAACGTTTTCGTCTTCCGCGAGCATATCAACAACTTCACCGGCAACCATGCAGTGACGCTCATCGGGCCAGATTACGTACGGGATCTTGGCCAGTTTGTCCGTTTCTTCTGAGGTCAGATGCTCAACGGTGAGCACTCCAAAGGAGTCCAAGAGTCGGTTGAAGGGTGAACGGCAATCGAGCCGGTCAAGAATCTTCTGCGGATCCCCCAGTCGTCTGTAGGCGTGGGAAAGCGTGTGCGACAGAGCCGCTCGCTCGTCTTTGTGGCGTAAAATTACACGGAGCTGTCTCTGCAAACGTCCGATTTCTGCGGCGGGCAGGTGCTCGAAATGGTCTGCCAAGTGGATAAACATCAGATGACTCCAATATCCTTTCGGTAAAAAGTCCCCGACACGGCAATGTTTTCCATTGCCCCATAGACTTTCTTTCTTGCTTCTTCGAGATCCCTGCCGGTGGCCGTGACGCCCAAGACGCGCCCCCCGTTGGATAGGATGGAGTTCCCTTCCCGTCGGGTCCCAGCATGGAAAGTGATTATGTCTCCTTGCGTTTTGTCAAGGTTTTTTAGGGCAATTCCTTTCAAGTATTCGTCGGGATAGCCTTGGGCCGCGAGTACCACTACAAGAGCGCTTCCGGGCAGGAATTTCAGGGGTCGGTCTGGAAGCGTCCCGGCAGCACACAAATGGCAGAGTTCCAGCAGATCCTCGTCGAGAAGGCGGAGCAGGGCCTGGGTCTCCGGGTCGCCAAATCGCACATTGAATTCCACCACGGACGGCTCGCCGTTATGAATCATGAGACCGGCATACAAGAGACCCCGGTAGGGCGCGCCCTCGGCCTTCATTCCGCGAATGACGGGGTCAAAGACCAGCTTTTGAACCTTGGCAAGGACCGACGGCGTCACCACGGAAGCAGGCGTAAATGCGCCCATGCCGCCTGTATTGGGCCCCTTGTCCCCGTCAAAGGCGCGTTTGTGATCTTTGGCCGCCACAAACGGAAGGGCACGCTCCCCGTCGCACAGGGCAAAGATCGAGGCTTCCGTCCCCTTTAGAAAATCTTCCACCAATACGCGGGCGCCGGCCCCGCCAAATTTCTTGTGATCGAGAGAATCCTGGATGGCCCCTACCGCTTCCGATTTTGTGGCCGCTACCACAACGCCCTTGCCCGCAGCCAATCCATCTGCTTTGATCACAAACGGGGCGCCTGTCCGTGCCTCCACTTCATCCAAGTATTGAACGGCCTCGGCGCTTTTTGTGAAGGTGCGGGATTGCGCCGTGGGAATTCCGTACTTCATCATGAACGATTTCGCGAAATCTTTGGAGCCTTCCAGCTGCGCAGCCAGGCGACTGGGGCCAAAGACGGGACAGATTCCCTTAAGCGCATCCGTAATGCCGTCAACGAGAGGCTGTTCAGGGCCCACAACAACGAGTTCATATTTCTCATGCTGAATAAATTTTGCAAGAGCGGGAATATCGGACAAAGGCGGCGCGTCTTTCCGGATAACGTTAGAAGGAAATCCCCCGTTTCCGGGAGCCACGTCAAGGCGCGTCAGACGGGGCGACTGTGAAAGCTTCCAAAAAAGGGCATGTTCCCTTCCACCGGAGCCTAGCAGGAGAACCTTCATTGGCCCATGTTGAAAAACCTCAAAATGGGGGCAACCCCTTTGGCTGTTCACTTCCGCTGGACAAGTCTCACTCTGCCTTTCAGGATGACTTGAGGAAGGTCCCCATGCTTCGCTTCAGCCCCTGCCAGTATTTTGCAGCACGTCTTATTTTTACATTATTCTTTGTCGCAACTATTATCCCGTGCAGTGTCTACGCAGGGGAAAAGCGACTCAATGTTCTTGTAGTCCCCTTCCAGAATACAGGGCCCGGTGAATTTTCCTGGATCGCAGCGGGAATGACGGATTCCGTGATGGCAGATCTGGGCCGAATCAGCGAAGTGCAGGTGGTGTCACAGGAAGACCGAAAGCGCGCTATGGAAGAAATTGCGCTGCAACAGAGCGGGCTTCTGAAAGACGAAGAGCTGGCAAAAGTTGGAAACCTCCTGGGCGCTCACGTGATCTTTACTGGAAGCTACTCCGTGGTAGCGGACAACATCCGCATCATCGCGCGGCTGGTGAAAGTAGAGTCCGGAGTAACGCAGAACACGCTGAAGCTCGACGGTCCGGTAAAGAACCTCTTTGATTTGCAGGACAGAGTAGCCACCGGCCTTCTCAAGGAAACGTCCAAGATTGCGCTGAACGACGTAAAGCTTCCGGACACAAACAAGATTTCACCGTTTGCCATCAACAAGCCCCGCCGCCCTGTCCTTTCTGCGTACACTCTCTACTACAAAGGTATCGAACTTCAAGACACTGATCCCGCCGAAGCCATGAAATATTTTGCGCAGGCGATCATGGCAGACCCGCAGTACCGACAGGCGTACAAGAATGCGGGTTACACGTGGACCATTCGAGGCGATGCCGCCAAGGCCCTTGGCTTTCTGAAACAGTCGCTCCAGCTCCACAAAGACGCCGGCGATTTGGATTCTGCGGACTACGCGGACCTACTGGTCCAGATCGGCGGCGCCTACTACATGGCGAAAGACTACGACGAAGCTCTGAAATGGTATGCGCAGGCATTTCACGTCTACGAAAAACGAGGTGAAACAAACACGTCCGGCTTCGCAGGACTTCTGTACGCCATCGGCACTGCATGCTCGCTCAAGGCCGACTACGCAACCGCGATGAAATACTACGACGCCAGCCGCAAAATCTACGAGAACCTGAAACTTCAGAACGTTATCAGTTACGGGCACTTGCTGTACGGACTGGGATATTTATATCTGGGACAACGACGTTATTCAGACGCCCTCCCCTGCTTTCTCGACGCTCAGGCCATCTATATCAAACGCAACATGGCTTCCACGCGGACATACGCCGGCGTCCTTGAAAATATCGCCTATACGTACGAGAACTTGGGGGACAAGAAAAGAGCCCTTCAGTACTACGAAGCCTCTCTGGAAGCGCACGATAAGTCAGGGACGTTCACGCCGGACCGGACGCGTGTGGAGGGCTCGGTGAAACGACTGAAGGGCGGCGGGGACTAGCCGCCCATCCGCTTGAGCGCAGCGTCGATCACGGCCATCTGCGCGCGCACTTCTTCTACGCGTTCCCGCTCGCGCTCCACAACTTCCGGTGGAGCGTTATTCACAAAGCCGGGATTTCCCAGTTTCTTTTCAATGCCTTCGATGGTGGCTGCCGCGCTCTGGCGGTCCGCCTTCAACCGCGCCGTCTCCTTGGCCACATCGAGCGCGCCCTCCAGAGGCAGAAACACTTCCCCCTCCGCAAACGGCTCCACGGCGTCGAACTTCCCCGGGGTGTGTTTGGCAACGACTGTAATGCTCTCGGCCTGGGCCAGTCGCTCCATTGCTTTGGCTTTCTCCTGAACAACGCGGCCAAGCTCTTTGGAATCCGTTCGGATGATCAACGGCACCTTTCTATCCGGGGCGATGCGGGCTTCCGCGCGGATTGTGCGGGCGCTTGCGATCACCTGCTGCAGGAGTTCCAAGGCGTGAATCACGGGTTTGGCCTTGGCCGATATCTTCTGCTTTCCGGGCCACGGGGCAACAATCGCCAGCGGGGCCTTTTCTTGGCGGAACGCATCCAGGTAGCTGTGAATTTCTTCTGTGATGAACGGCATC
>JACPZR010000045.1 GCA_016195395.1 Spirochaetia bacterium | reverse complement strand
GTTCGTCAACGTTATCGATGACGGCAAAGGGATCGACCTGGAAAAAACAAAGCTGGCCGCGTTCAACGCAGGTCTTGCACAGCTGGATGAACTGAGCAAGATGTCAAGATCGGAGATCATCCGGCTGATCTTCCACCCGAATTTCTCCACGCGCGGCCAGTTGACGATGGTATCGGGCCGCGGCATAGGGATGAACATCGTAGGGCAGCGAGTCAGAGAAATGCACGGTCAAATCTCGATCCGCACCGCGCCGGACCAAGGCACGGAGTTCCGGATCATCCTCAAGACCTGATCTGAATTTTAGAGCGAGGCGGCCAGTCGCGCTCCCTGATCGATGGCGCGTTTGGCGTCCAATTCAGCGGCAACGTCCGCGCCTCCGATCAAGTGCGGCTGTCTGCCGCCCGCAACGAGCGCATCATACAAATCACGCCGCGATTCCTGTCCCGCGCATACAACGATTGTATCCGCCGGAATTAGTTCCTCTTTGTCTTTGACTTTGATCCAGATGCCTTTTTCGTCTATCTTTTGGTATTCAACGCCCGAGATCATCCGCACGCCCCGTTCTTCTACGGTCTTCTTGTGGATCCAACCCGTGGTCTTACCCAGTGTGCTGCCAAACTTGCTTTTACTGCGCTTCAAAAGCACAACGTCACGGGCAGCTTTGGGCTTCCGCGCCGTGGCCAATCCTCCCGCAGACTTGATGGAAGGGTCGATCCCCCATTCCGCGAAAAATTCTTCAGGGTTGGCGCCGCTTCCATCACCCCGATTGGCGGGGTCCGTCAGATACAGCGTAACGTCATAACCGATTCCACCGGCGCCCATAACCGCTACCTTGTGGCCCACCGGCTTGCCGCGCAGAACAACGTCTACGTATGAAAGAACATTGGGTCCGTCAATGCCGGGGATACTGGGCTTGCGCGGCGTGACGCCGGTAGCAAGGACCACTTCATCGAAGCCCTGCGCCAAAAGCTCGGGCGCGCTCACAACCTTACCAAGCTTCAATTCTACGCCGTGG
>JACPZR010000314.1 GCA_016195395.1 Spirochaetia bacterium | reverse complement strand
GTATGTGCGCTTTACAATCGGTGAAGGTCTGGCTGCGCAGATTCCGGCGCTCCTTGTCACCACCGCCACCGGCGTGATCGTTACACGGTCCGTGGGCGATCAGTCGCTTCCCATGGATCTCAAGAAACAGCTGTTTGCGAATCCCAAGATTCTCTACGTCGTGGGTGTGGTGATGTTTTTGGGTGGATTTATCCCAGGCTTCCCCACGATCGCCATGTTCGTTATTGGATCTCTGTTCATCTTCCTTGCAACACGCATTGAGAAGAGCGCCAAAGTGGAGCAGGAGAACGAAAAGAAACGCGAAGCCGAGCGCGACGGCGGGGCACATCGGCCGGAATCGTATCTGGACCATCTCAAGACGGAAACCTTGGAAGTGGAGATCGGCTACAACCTGATCCCGCTCGTGGACCCCAAATCCGGCGGGACGCTGTTGGACCAGATCTCCCGTCTGCGGAGACGCTTTGCTATGGATATCGGACTGATCGTCCCGCCGGTGAGGATCCGGGACAACATCAATCTGGAGCCCGGCGAATACGTAATCAAACTCAACGGAAGCGCCATCGGCGGCTCCAAGCTGGAGCCGGACAAGCTGATGGCGATCGATACGGGGCGAGTAACGTCTCAGATTCCCGACGTGAAGTCGTTCACGGAGCCTACGTACGGACTGAACGCGTATTGGATTCAGACAGATCTGAAAGCGGACGCGGAGTCCCGCGGGTTCGATGTGGTCGATTCAAGCACCGTAATTGCCACGCACTTGTCCAGTATGATCGAAAACAATTCGTCCGAGATCATGGGCCGTCAGGAAGTGAAGAACATCATCGACAGTATCAAAGAAACAAATCCGGTCGTCGTGGACGAAGTACTGTCGGAAAAGAAAGTCACGATGGGACAGATTCAGGCCGTGCTGCAGGGTCTTCTCAAAGAGAATGTTTCCATCAAAAATATGGCAAAGATTCTCGAGACGATTGCGAACCATGCGGAAAGGACAGGGCGCGATCCGGCCATGCTCACCGAGCAGGTGCGGCAGACCCTGCGTCGCCAGATTGTGGCCGAACTCGTCACCGATGCAAACGTACTGCGCTGTATCACGATCGATCCGCAGATCGACCGGCGGCTCCGCGAGGGGATCCACCGCGACCCGGAAGAAGGACTGGTCATGGCCCTCAAGCCGGACTTTCAGAATGCGCTTCGCGACTCCCTCATGACGGAGTACGCTGCAGCACGCAAGTCGGACCGTCACCCGGTATTCCTCACGAGCCGCGCCATTCGCGCAGGGGTTTTCTATATCCTCGAACGTCAGGTTCCGGCACGCACGTTCTCAGTGCTTGCGCATGAAGAAATTCCGCCGAATGTCAAGTTGGAAGTGGAAAGCCAGGTTACGATTCGTTCACGGCAGGAAGAAGAAGCGGCGGTCTAGGATACAGGCGGCCTGACGAACCATCTGATCCAGTGGAGATATGAGCGGGAAACGGGACTCGAACCCGCGACATTCAGCTTGGGAAGCTGACGCTCTACCAACTGAGCTACTCCCGCGTTGACTACCAAGTTCAGAGGTGAGCGGGGGCGGGTGTGGTCAACCACAAATCGCGCGGGTTCCTACGTCGTTTGGCCGTTCCGCAGCGATGGGGCATTCACCCCTCCCAACGCCTTGTCGATATCTTCGGGTGTCTCAACTACATTCCATTCTTGATTTCCAATCTGCACGCGCGTACCTTTTTTTGCCGCGTAATAAGTGTGGACACGTCGGAAATTGAGGCGTATAAGACGTATACCCTTATCGGTCTTTTCGGAAAGCGCTATCCACATACATGCAAGTATCCACAAAAATGCTGCGGTTCGATGACCAGCTGGTGAATGCCCCGCGTTTGGGCGCACCGCAGGTGAGCGACGGGAAAGCGGGCGCATAACGAGATTGTCATCGGTCTGCAAAGGAGAACGGCGATCATGTCTACGGAATCTGACAGGAGGACAAATGAAATGAGTGCATCGCTGACAAAAGTAACAAGAGACCTTGAGGTCCGGATCGCCGAAGACCAGCTGGAGATTGAGCGGACGCTTGAACTCCGATATAACGTCTTCAACGTAGAATTGAATGAGGGTCTGCCCGCTTCAAGAGGCACGGGTAAGGACCGCGACGACTTTGATTATTTCTGCGACCATTTGGTCGTGGTGGATCACGCGCGTGACGGCGCGATCGTAGGAACATATAGAATGCTTCGGGGCCCCATTGCGCTGAAGAATGGCGGCTTCTACTCGGCCAATGAATTCAACATGCAGAACATCATGCCTTTTGCAGACCGCGCCGCTGAAATCGGCCGGAGCTGCGTGCACCCTGAATACCGCGACGGTTCTGTGATCGGCCTTCTTTGGAAGGGAATCGCCGGTTACATTGCCAGGTATGATCTCAAGTACTTGATGGGATGCGGTTCCGTTCACGGCACAAGCGCGGAACAGGCCTCTCTGATCTATGCCTACTTCAAAGAGAAAGGCTGTCTTGTTTCTGACGACTTGAGTGTGCATCCGCATCCGCACTTTGAGCTCCCTGGTTTCAACCCCGATTTTGTGATTCCGGATATCAAAGCCGCCGGGAAGACCCTGCCTCCGTTGATCAAGGGGTATATCCGCGCCGGTTCACGCATTGGGGGCCGGCCGGCCCTTGACGGTGAGTTTGGCACCACGGACTTCTTCATCTTGTTCGACGCGGCAGACATAACGTCCAAGTATGACGCACGCTTCCTTTCCAAAGGTAAAGCGGACTAAACGGCCGGGTGAATATACGGCATCTGCTGGGCGGACTACTTCGTAGAGTCCGCCCGCGCTTTTGGAAACGCAGATACACG
>JACPZR010000044.1 GCA_016195395.1 Spirochaetia bacterium | reverse complement strand
CCTGCCATGTGCCTTTTGAAATGCGTCCCACGATTCCAAAGTCGATGAAACCAACGCGCCCGTCCTCAAGGATCAGGAGATTTCCTGCGTGGACGTCAGCGTGGAAGAACGGACAATACAGAAGGCTTGCAAACCAGGTATTCAGCGCCCGCACCAGGGTTTGCTGCGGATTCTTGGAATACTTCTTCACTACTTCCAGGTCCGTAAGCGGCACCCCGTAGAATCGCTCCATTGTGAGAACCCGCTTGGTGGTGGCCTTGTCGTATACGCGCGGTACGGAGACCTCTTCAATGCCTGTCTTTGCCAGGAACTCGCCAAACTCCTTGATGTTTCTGGCTTCCTGCAGGAAGTCGCACTCTTCCATCATCGTTTTCTGTGTATCCGCGATGATGTCAGCAAGTGACGTTCGATTGAGCCCCGGGGCCAGGAGTTCCAGGACCCGGCCGAACACATAAAGGAAGTTCATGTCCGTTAGGATAACGTCAGCCACACCCGGCTTCTGTACTTTGATGACAACGCTTTCGCCTGTATGAAGGCGCGCCGCGTGAACCTGCGCAATGGAGGCGGAGGCGATGGGCTTTTCTTCAATCTCTGCGAATATCTTTTTGGGATCTCCCAGTTCTTTTTCAATGCGGCGGCGCACCGTGCTGAACGGGATGGGCTCCGTCTGGTCCAGACAATGTTGGAACTCTTCCACGTACTCAGGAGGAAAGATAGAAGGGGAGCTTGCGATAAACTGGCCCAGCTTGACGTACGTGGCGCCCAGTCGTTCAAATGTGAGGCGGAGCAGACGCGGACCGGGAGGCGTTTTGCCGGTCAGCCATTCAAAGCCGCTGCCGGCCAGCACCCGGGCTGTTTCCCCCAGACGAAGCGCTCCCTTTACGCCAAACTCAATGGCGTCAAAAATTCCAGCCATGCGACAGGATTCCTATCGTCCGGTGTCTGTCACGAAAGAAAAACTACGCGGGTCCGGCCACGAGGGCTCCTCAAAAATGGGCGGCCCCGACGATTCCGTCACGGCTGTGGGGATTCTAAATTCAAAAGATGACAGAGGCAGGCAGAGAGGCTCCCGCGTCCGGATTGTCAATTCCGGAGCAAAGCATGTGCGACCCTCGCGAAACGGGACCCCGAAGAAATCCTCAAAGAAATCCGCCGGGCCCGGAAGTTGTTCGGGAAAGGGAGCCGTCTCTACAACGTACATGCGGTTGACAGCAGATTCCACTTCTTCCCGGACGAACAGCATGTCGAGCTCGTCAGAAAAATCGGTGAGAATCCGGTCCGGTCTGAGAACGTCCGGCAGCATGTCGCCGTGCGTGAAAGGTCGCACCAGGCGGTAGATCCCATGAAAGAGCAGGCGCCGGTTTCGGTCTCCCAGGCAGAAGCGGAGGCCCTCCGTCCGGAGTCGGTAACTTCCCGTGTAGTGATCCGTGGGAAGTCCGGGTCGAACCATGGGGACGGCGGCTGCAAAGAGGAGAACGAAACTGCGGAGCGCGCCGTGCGTTGTCTGGGATTCAACCGACATGTAGAGCGACAAGAGCGCGGTGGGCTCCTGGTCCACGCGGGAGTTGAACTGTCCCGGCCAGAAGCGCGCGCGCATCCCATCGGCAAATCCCTGTGACTTGGGGCGGACAGAAAGTGATGATGCGAGCGATACCACACAAGCGAGCTCCGTGGTTCCGTCTGTGCCAATCAAAGGACGCAGAGGGGGCGCGATCAGCTGCGATGCGTGTTCTGTATGCAGGCTCGTGATGAGGACACGACGCTCCGTGCGCGAGAATTCGTGTGTGCGAACAGCCGCTTCATGGAGGCGGAGACTGCCGTTGATTCTGAATTCCCGGCGCGGCGGCCGGAGAGCGTGCTCCGTTCCAGTGACGGGGACTGGTCGCTTCGAATGGGACGCTGCACTGACAAGCCACGCACGGTTGGCTGCCCTGCGGGTCAGCGACTGGATCCTTCTCTCTTGGAAGCGATGCAGAAGTCCAAAGGGCGCTCTGCGATATGAAACGGTGACGTCCGCGGACACAAGCCGCATCTCCCGGCCCAACCGCACGTCTTTTGCATAAACGCCCAACGCTGCGGTTCCGCGCGGGAAAACTGCCCCGAGCGTCAGGCCGTCCGTCTGGTTCTCCGTGGCCGGCAGAGGAATGCGCAGGGTTGTGGTGTTTTTTGAGGTCCGGAACAGCCCCGGGAGGAGACGCAGAAGGACATACAGAATGGTGGTCCAAACGGTAAAGAACACCCTCATGGCAGCGTTCGTCAATGTTTTTAGGTTGGCAAGGAGGGTATGCTTCATCTTTCTCTGCTTGGTGTTCTCTTCTTTTTTAGAGTATCGACAAACCGGAACAGTCGATAATTTGTTTATATGAGCGAGGACGGCAGCCTTTCCCAAGAGGAAATAGACGCCCTATTAAACAT
>JACPZR010000345.1 GCA_016195395.1 Spirochaetia bacterium | reverse complement strand
GGAGCTACGGCGGCTACATGTCGATGATGACCGCTACCCAGACCAATCGTTTCAAAGCCATTGTGGCGGGCGCTGGGATTTCGAACCTGCAGAGCTACGCGGGCCAGAACCACATCACCAAGTGGATGTTCGACTATTTCGGCGCGACTGTGTACGACGATCCCGCAGCCTACGCGAAGAGTTCGCCGATGACGTACATCAAGAATGCGAAGACTCCGACTTTGATCCTAGTGGGCGAGCGGGATGGCGAATGCCCGCCTCCACAGTCGTATGAGTTCTGGGCGGGGTTAAAAGCGGTGGGAGTGAAAACGCAATTCGTGATCTACCCGGGAGAAGGGCACGGAATCCGGGATCCGGAACACCAGAGGGACATGAACCATAGAATCGAAGAGTGGTTCCGCGTGCATTTGATGCCGACTGTCGCCAATTGAGAAGCCTGACCGGGATGCAACCGATTCACTTTATTCGTTCTCTCCTCGCTAGATTCTTTCGAAAAGGGCCCGCGACTTTCGAGCAGAAACTGGAAATCCTTGCGCGATGCGGCCTCGAACTCAGTCCTCCTTTTCATGCTCGAGACTTCCTGGAGTCCTGGACCCGCAAGGATTTCGAGAAGCCCGGTTTCAACCTCGTTCTCGTCGGCCTCGGTATGCCGGAGGAGCGAGAGCCATGGCGGAACCACTGCGTCAACGTTTGGCACTTCGACACGGAATGTATCGAGGGTCCGGGCTCTTATTCCCGTATCGCGGAGCGCATGAAAGAGATGGCGCGCGGCTCTCTTCCAATCGAGAACATCCGAGACGACGTCAGTGACGATGGAAGCGAAGCTTGGCTGGCTTTCGACTGCCGCGGGAAGGCCATCCGCATTGAGTGCGAGGTCAATAGTGATTGGGTGGACTCTGAGGTGTTCGGCCACTTCGTGCGGATTCTGGCGGAATCGGATCCAGACAAGATATACGTCTATTACGATTTAGGTGGTCAGGACTGCATCCTTGCGTGCGTAACCCGGCTCCAATTGGAGCAACTCAAGGCGAATGGCGTCGATTTCAGCGAACTT
>JACPZR010000344.1 GCA_016195395.1 Spirochaetia bacterium | reverse complement strand
AAATGCCAATTCACAGAGAAGAGTGCACCACGGAAGGTGGTGCACAGATCAGTATTGAAACGGGCAATTGGGCAAAACAAGCCCATGCCTCGATTGTGTATAGCACAGGCGACCTCGGCATTTTGGCCACCGTCTGCGCAGAAAAAGACGCAAAAGAAGGGCAGGAATTCTTCCCGCTCACTGTCGATTACCGTGAAAAGTACTATTCCGTAGGGCGCGTCCCGGGCGGATACTTCAAGCGCGAAAACCGGCCGCAGGAACAGGAAACGCTGACCTCCCGTCTGATCGACCGCCCCATCCGCCCCCTGTTCCCCGAAGGCTACTTTTCTGAAGTACAGCTCCTGGTTACGGTTCTATCATCCTCCGGCGCTACGCTCACGGAAGGGCATGCGATCACTGCCGCTTCCGCCGTGCTGACCGCATCGGACATTCCATTTAACGGACCAATCGCAGGTGTGCTGGTGGGACGTATTGATGGAAAACTGATTGCTGATCCAACCCGCGAGCAGCTGAAAGCCGGGGATTTGGAACTGGCTGTGGCCGGCAGCGAAACAGAAATCGTCATGATCGAAGGGAGCGCTAAAGAGCTGACCAACGATGAGATGGTGGAAGCGGTTCGCTTTGCGCACGCAGCGATCCAGCCTAAAATCCAGATGCAGAAGCGCATGGCCGCGAAAGTCGCTCTGAAGAAGCGCGAAGTCAAACTGCGCATCATGGACCCCGCGCTCAAAACAGAAGTTCAGGCCTTTGCTCTTGAGAAACTCCGCAAAGCCAACCTGAATGCTGACAAAGTAAAGCGTTCCAATGACATTGATGCCATCAACAAAGAGACGGTAGACCACTTCAAAGCCAAGTTTGCGGCTAACGCAACACCACAGGCAGACATGCAGGTGAAGCAGATCAAGGAATTCCTGCACGAGCTTGAATACCTGGTCGTCCGGAGCGAAATCTTCGACAACAACCGCCGCGCTGACGGGCGCAAGCCGGATGAGATCCGCGATATTTCCGTAGAGCTCGATGTTCTTCCCGGCGTTCACGGATCCTCTGTGTTTACGCGCGGCCAGACACAGTCGCTTGGCGTAGTCACGCTCGGCACCGGTTCTGATTATCAGAGATACGAGAACCTGGCGGGCCAGCAGCAGAAGCACTTCATGCTCCACTACAACTTCACGCCGTATTCCACAGGGGAAGTGAAGCGGATTGCAGGGCCCGCGCGCCGCGAAATCGGTCACGGAAACCTGGCGGAGCGCGCTCTCAAGAACATCGTTCCTCCCAATGAAACATTCCCGTACGTCATTCGCGTTGTTTCCGAGATTCTCGAATCCAACGGGTCTTCGTCGATGGCATCTGTCTGCTCCGCGTCTTTGGCGTTGATGGCAGCCGGTGTGCCGGTGAAAGCTGCTGTGTCTGGTATCGCTATGGGCCTCATCACGAACGATGACGGCCGCCACGCGATCATCTCTGACATCGCCGGTTTGGAAGACCACTTTGGGGACATGGACTTCAAAGTGGCGGGGACCGCGAAAGGGATCACCGCCTTCCAAATGGATATCAAAGTCAACGGCATCCAGGTGGACATTCTGAATGAAGCCTTGGCCGCCGCTGAAAAAGGTCGTATGCATATCCTGGGAATCATGGACAAAGCGATCGATAAAGCGCGTCCGGAGATTTCTCCCAACGCTCCCCGTATCACCACCATGCAGATCGACACAGACCGCATTGGCGAGCTGATTGGCCCGGGCGGCAAGATCATCCGCGCGATCATCGAAAAGTCAGGCGCCGAACTCAACGTGGAAGACACGGGTGTGGTTACAATTGCATCGCTTTCAACGGCATCCAACGACCTGGCACGCCGCATGATTGCTGACATCTTCGCAGAAGTGGAAGTGGGCCGTATTTACGACGGTAAGGTGAAGAAGATCGCCGACTTTGGTGCCTTCATCGAGATTGCGCCGGGCAAAGAAGGCCTGATGCACATTTCGCGCATTTCGAACGAACGCGTAACGTCTGTGCGTGACGTCCTGAACGAGGGCGATGCCGTGCAGGTTCGCGTCATCGGTGTAGATCGTCAGGGACGCATTGACCTTGCCAACAAAGACGTAGACGCAGCGTCTCGTCCTCCCCGCGAACGGAGCGACCGCGACCATGGTCGCGGAGGGCCCAGAGGCGGACATGACCGGGGCCACGATGGTCCGGGGCGCGACGGTGGTCATGACAGGCCCCGCGGCGACCACGACCGGCCGCGTCGCGAGCACAGCGACCATGACCGTCCAAGGCATGACCGCGGCGGGGACCACAAGCCCGGCGGCCACCATGAAGGCGGCGGGGAGCGGGGCGGAGCGCGCCGACACCGCTGATTCAGGAATGGATCTCGTAAGGGTACGAGTCTATGGAGCCCCCGGCTCCCGGCTGCCGTCACAGGCAACACCGGGTTCCGCGGGCTTTGACGTTTGTGCGTGCCTCGAGCCGGACACCAAGATCATTGTTCCCCCGGGGGAGAGAATTACGGTTCCCACCGGCCTCTACTTTGAGATTCCGCAGGGTTATTTTGTGAGCCTCCGCCCGCGCTCGGGCCTGGCGCTGAAGCACGGAATTACCCTCGTGAACACGCCCGCTACCATCGATTCCGATTATCGTGGCGAGCTGCGGGTTCTCGTCATAAATCATGGCAAAGACGCCGTTACGATTGAGCACGGGGACCGGATAGCCCAGCTTCTGTTGGAGCGTTCCGTGACCTTTGAGTGGGACAAAGCGGAAAATCTGTCAGATATCAGCGGCACCTCGCGAGGGGCCGGGGGTTTTGGCAGCACCGGTAAGGCCTGAAGCGCCGCGAAACACCCGCTCTGCTCCGTTTTTACGGCATGCGATTTTCCAATTTCGCCGATAATCGAAATTGGAATGTCATCGCAGCCGCCCATACCCGGGGAACGCCCCGTCTTTCAGCATAAGCCGCTCGTCCTAGGTGCGGCGTTCCTTGTGCCGGGAACATTGGTTCTCCTGTCCCTTCTGTCCTTGTCCATTGCCTTTGCGAAAACCGGCTCCGAAAACGCGCACGATAACTGGATTGGGTTTGCGGGCCACTTCATTGCGCTCGTTCTGCTTTCGTCTCTCGGCAATGCCGCATTTCTTTTCACTGTGGGTGTAATGGCCTTGGGCGCGGGCGCCATCGTTCGCGAGGGTCTGCCGGCCCCGCACCTGCGGATTCTCGGGATGGGGATCATCACTCTGGCATCCACCGTCCTCTTGTCGTATTTTGGCGGCGGCTCCGGTTCCTTTGATGGCGGCGGTCTTGTGGGGCGGGGCTTGGGCGCTGTCCTTGGACTGACGTTTGGCGGAGCCGGCGGGTTCATTGTGGCCGCCACGGGTATTATCATTGGTTTGGTGCTGGCCGTTGACGCACCGATTGGAACGTTATGGGCGCTGTTCACGGACAGAGCCCGGATGCTTGGCGCTCTTCTGCCGGCGGGTGAAACGACTTCCGGAGCAGAGCCGCAGCCTTCAGCGGGGGAGACTCCGCGGGCTCCTCTGGCCCGTGTTCCATCTGAAAGCCCGCAGGCACACTGGAAGCCGGCCCTCGTAGAACAGCATATGGAGGATTCGATGAAACCTTGGTTTGAACGCATGCCGCCCGATGAAGACACCTCCGCCGCATCACAGCCCGGCCCGCTGCCTCCGTACGCGGAAGCGACAAGTGCGCGGGTAGATGCCGAGCAGCCGAGAACCAGTCCCGTGGGGGAACTGGCGGCGGCCCTCCAGTCGCTCAATGCGCGCATGAATACACGCCATCGTCCTGCTTACGCGGCCACGCGGGAGCCGGTAACGCAGTCGCGGGGGCCTGGGAAGTCCGGCCCGTTTGAGGGCTTCTTTACGGACAATGAACAGCGATTTGTGTTTGGAAACTCGGAGCGGAACTTTGTATCCCAGCCTGTGCGCGCGGACATAACGTCAGGTCCGCTTCTGCGTCCTTTGAATTTGGAAATTGTGCCTTCCGACTACCGGGCACTCCGGGAACGGCCGGCTCCCGTCACGCCAATCGAAGACTATTCCGCTGACCTCGCAGAGGATTCGCTGTCCCAAACAATGCCGGCGCCGGCAGTCAGCGCGCCCACAAAGGTATCAGAAGTTGCCGGGGATCTGCTGGAGGACATAGAAGCGGAGAATCAATCCGATGAGCTCGTCGCGGCGGGGCAGGTGGAAACAGACGAAGAGACGGCGTTCCTTTCGGAAGGAGAAACAGAGGAGCCGCAGGACTCCCAGGAGAACAACGAATCGGCCTGGGACACCGATGAATCTGAAGACGAGCATGAAGCCGCCGCCGATCGAGAAGAGGGCGGACAAAAGCAGGCCCGACGCCGCACGGAAACAGGTGTTCCGGCTGTCGTTGTGAAGGGACGTTATGCTCTCTCTCTGGAAATCTTGAACATGAGCGCGCGCGACCCCCTGGCCATGAACGATACCACGCGCGAGACGGATGAAACCAAGACGCGCCTGGAGCGCGTTTTGTCCGAGTACGGGATTCAGGCAAAAGTGGTGGGCCAGCAGCGCGGCCCGATTATCACGAACTTTGAAGTGAAACTCGACTCTGGTGTCCGTGTGGCTAAGATCGCCGGCCTCTACGATGAAATTAAGATGAACCTCGAGACCCCGTCGCTCCGGATTGTGGCGCCGATTCCGGGACGCAATACCATCGGTATCGAAATTCCGAACAAGCAGCGCGATACCGTCCTTCTGGGCGATCTCGCGAGGCGTGATCCTGGATTCTTCTCAAAGAACCGCGAGCTTTCGATTGTTCTGGGAAAAGACATCTCCGGAGCCAACGTCTACATCGATCTGGCTCGCCTGCCGCACCTCCTGATTGCGGGCGCTACGGGCGCGGGAAAGTCCGTATATCTGAACGCTGTGATCGCGTCTCTCCTCTATACACGATCTCCGGAAGACATGCGCTTCATCATGATCGACCCCAAGATGGTGGAATTGAACCTTTACGAGGGCATTCCCCATCTTCTCATGCCTGTCATCACGGATGTCAGCAAAGCGGGAAGGGCGCTCGCCTGGGTGGTCGATGAAATGGAACGACGTTATGCGTTTCTCTCGCAGGAGCGCTGCCGTGACATCCGCGGATACAATGCGCGCATCCAGCCCGGCCTCTTCAGTTCCGCGGATATGAGAAAGATGCCGTACATTGTTGTCTGCATCGACGAGTTGTCCGACTTGATGCTTGTGGCGCCGCGGGAAGTGGAGACCTACATCATGCGGCTGTCTCAAAAAGCGCGCGCGGTGGGCATTCATATGATCATGGCCACGCAGCGCCCGTCGGTGGACGTGATCAGTCCGATTATCAAAGCCAACGCGCCGGCACGGATTGCATTTCACGTGGCGCAAAAGACGGACTCGCGGACGATCCTCGAGTCAAACGGCGCGGACACTCTGCTCGACCGCGGGGACATGCTCTATAAGTCGCCTTCGTCAACGACGCTCGCGCGGTTCCACGCGCCCCTGATCACGGAAGGTGAGATTGAGAAGATCGTCGCGGAGACGCTTCGCTTCGGCAAGCCTGAATATGTGGAACTCCCCGGAGGGGATGACGGCGCAGGGATGGAGGACGAGGACAATGATGTGGATCCCGCACTCTTTCAGGAGGCGTGGGAGCTTGTTGTAGAAAGCGGGAAGACGTCCACATCGTATTTACAGCGTCGCTTGAAGATTGGCTACAACCGTGCGGCCAACATTATCGAGATGATGGAAGCCAAAGGCTATCTGGGACCGGCCCTGGGGAACAAGCCGAGAGAGATTCTGAAAAGGTCTTGACTGGGTCTTATGTCTTCAAAGTGCTACCATAATTGATGCGTCACGCCCTGATCACATCCCTCACTTTGCTCACATTTTGGGCATTCCTGGCACCGGTGTCCGCGGAGGACCCTAAAGGTCGCACGCCGGAACACAATTGGCAGTCCCATGCGGATGTGGCCAAGAAGGTGCAGGAGCTCTTTGAGAAAGTCAACACATTCCAGTCGCCGTTTGTGATTACGACAGTCGACGGCACCCGCGGCCGGACGATGTCCGGCACATGCTATTATCAAAAACCCGGGAAGCTCCGTTTTGCTTTTGACAATCCCTCAGGCGATTTGATCGTTTCGGACGGGAAGATCCTCTGGGTGTACATCGCTCGCTTGGGTGCAGTGGGCAAGCAGGACCTCCAGCTCTCCAAAAAGAACGAAGCCAATAAGGACATTTTTTTGAAGTCGCCCGGGGCCGGCCTTTCGCGCCTTTTCAGAAAGTACCACTACAAGTTTGACGGACAGCGTCAGCCGCGTCAGGAAGACGGCGGATCGTTCTTTGTTTTGGATATGGAGCAGCGCGAGAAGATTGGTGGCTACGAAAATATCAAGTTATTCATCGATTCAAGTTCCTATCTGATCAGACGCGCTGCCGCCACGGATGGGTACGGCAAGAAGACGACGATTTCCTTTGGCAACCCCGTGGTGAATGGAACGTTGGAAGGTAAGTTGTTTCAGTACCAGCCGGGCGAAAGCGTTCGTGTGGTATTCAACCCGCTAGTTAATGAGCAATAAAAATCCCCAATCACCGGAAAGAGACATGGTTCTTACGAAGCGCGTCGGTTCTATATTAAAGGAAGCACGCGAAGGTAGAAAGCTTACCATTAAAGAAGTGGCGCGCGATACCAATATCACGCCGCGTTATGTGGAAGCCCTTGAGAACGAGGACTATACGCAGTTTCCCGGCGAGACGTACACGCTCGGATTTTTGCGCACGTACTCGGACTATCTGGGACTGGACACGGAACAGATCATCAATCTGTACCGCGGTCTTCAGATTGACCAGACGCAGACTCCGCTGAAAGAACTCACGCGTCAGGGTTATTCTCTTCCGTCCATCGGCGGCAGAAATGTTATGATCGCGGGCGGTGTGCTCGGAGCAATCCTTCTCGTGATCCTTGTCATAACGTCAGGAATTTTTCGCGGCGCAGGGTCAGGGCTTTCAAGCGATGATGACGCCAGCTGCAAAGGCCGGGAAGTTGTCTCTGTGACAATCCCGCAACAGGGAGCGCCTGCCCGCGTTGAAAACCTCTCCCAGCAGAACGCGCTGAAAATGGCCGTTGATTCAGGGAATATCAAGATCTGTTTGAATCAGGTGAAAAAGAATCCTCAGGGTCCGCCTGTGGTCTTCTTTGACGTCCGTATCAATGATGAAAGCAACTATTCATTCCGCGCAGCGGAAGGGGAAGCGGTTACGCTTGGACCCAGCCTCCGCGAGTTTTCGAGCTTTGCCCGTGAAATTAAGATCACCCCGCGCGGAGCCGGCGACGTTTCTGCGCGGATTCAAATCGAATCAGGTGAGTCTGTAAAGACCGCGGATAATAAAACCGCGGGCGCCGGGGAAATACAGGTAACGCTGCAGTTTGTAAACGATTCGTACTTTGAATGGACGGATGATGGAAACGTGCACACCGGTCTCCAGCTGGCCGGCGGTGAAACGCGCACTCTCGAAGCCAAGAATCGTCTGGAGATCAAGGTGGGAGACGCGGGTTCTGTCCGCATTATGCGCGACGGTTATCCTGCGAAGATGGCCGGGCCTCCGGGCCGGATTGCGAAGATAGTCTATAAGAAAGTTCCTGACCCGCTCGACCCGGGCGTACACAAAGTCGTAGAAGCGGTCGAGGTGGCGCAGTGAGCCATGGCGCGATCCTTTTATATTACCACGCTCGGCTGCCCAAAGAACGTGGCGGACTCTCGCGAAATGGAGAGGAGCCTTCTTTCGGAAGGCTTTGATCCCGCCCAAAGCCCCGCGGCCGCCGATTTTCACCTGATCAATTCCTGCGCCTTTGTGGAAGACGCGCGGATGGAAACCATTCAAACAGTCATGGAGGCCGCCCGCGTGAAAGAGGGGCGTCCGGGGCAGCGGCTTGTTTTGGTCGGCTGCTTTTCAGAGCGTTATGCGGCGGAAGTGAAAAACGAACTTCCCGAAGTCGACTACAGTTTTGGCACCGGCCGTTACGGAGCGGCGGGGGAAATGCTGGTCAAAGAATTTGGCGCTCCTACGCTTGTGCCCGTCCGCCGGAGAGTGGAGGAGCGTTCGAGCGCCGAAGGCGTGGGACGGATCCTTCGGCCGCATGGTGTGTCCGCTCCGGTGAAGATTTCCGATGGATGCGACCGCACGTGCGCTTTCTGCGCCATCCCCCAGTTCCGCGGTTCGTTTAGAAGCGTGGACCGGGCAAAAATCGTCGCCGAGTGCAGGGCGTTGTCCCTCGAAGGTGTTCGTGAGCTCTGCCTTGTGAGCCAGGATACGAATGCGTACGGCGGTTCTCCGGATGCGCTCGTTGATCTTCTGCAAGAGCTCGACGAGATTGACGGCATCGCCTGGGTCAGGCTTCTCTATCTCTATCCTGACAAACGCACCGAGCGGATTCTGCGAAAGATCCAGGACAAGCGCTTGTCCAAATTGGTGCCGTATTTTGAAAGCCCTATCCAGCATGCGTCGGGCCGCGTCTTGAAAGCGATGAACCGCGCGGGGGATGCATCTTTCTTTAAGGATCTTTTCCTCCTGGCGCGCGAAGCGCTGCCGGGAGCCGAGATTCGCACTACATTCCTTATGGGGTTCCCGGGCGAGACACAGGCCGATGTGGACGAGGTTCTCTCTTTTGTGGAGACAGCAAGGCCGGAGAAATTGGCTCTCTTTACGTATTCGCCGGAAGAAGGGACAGCCGGCCAGGTCATGACGGGAGTAGTGCCACCGAAAGAGGCGGCCGAGCGGGTCAACGCCGTGCGAACGGCTCACTTGAACATTCTGCGCGACATTCATGCCGCCCGGGTGGGAAGGGTGTATCAATGCATTGTGGACCAGATCGACGGTGACACAGTCCACTGTCGTCGCCCCCAGGATGCCCCGGAGATCGACGAGGCAGTGTTTGTCCCGGTCGCGGCTCTGAAAAGCGCTCCTGAGCCCGGGCAGCTGCTTGATCTTGAGATTGACGGCTTTTTCGAATATGATATGACGGCGCGTCCAGCGATTGTTGAGCGCGTATGAGAGTATTGAATATTCCGAATATTTTGACAATACTCCGCGTATTGTCTGTTCCGCTCTTTATTTATCTTCTCATCAGCCCTGATCCGCGCTATCGGGCCGTGGCATTTGTTCTTTTT
>JACPZR010000343.1 GCA_016195395.1 Spirochaetia bacterium | reverse complement strand
ACGCAGGCCCGGTCATCGAGTTTCACATCCGTGCTCATGAAACTCTTCAAGCGTTGGCTGGCGTGAGCTCCCAAGCCCCCGAGGTTTCCTATGCGGGAACTGTCTCGGCCGTGTCAGCTCTCAGTGAGATCCGCGATCCGTACACAGCGTCTCATGAACGCGCCGTGGCTGATTTGGCAGGCGCCATCGCCGCTGAACTCGGGCTCTCGCACCAGGTAATACTCGCGCATTGACGGTACGGGTTATCCGGACGGTATCCGGAACGGAGACATTCTGCCGGAATCCCTGATCATTGCCGTGGCAGATACCGTGGAAGCCGTAGCATCGCACCGCCCGTACCGTGCAGGGCGCGGCACAGTGGAGGCTCTGCAGATTGTGGAACAAGGCAGCGGCACAGCGTTCGACAGCGATGTCGTTAAAGCGTGTACGCGTCTTTTCAGGGAAAAGCAGTTTCGGTTTCCGAAGTGATGCCGGTCATTCTCCGCAATCAACGTTATCCGCGGGCGCTGTGAATCTGCGTTAGTATACGACGCAATGCGTCGCGGGAGATGGGTTTGGTGACGTAGCCGTTCATGCCCGCATCCAAACACCGGTCGTGCGTTTCCTTGGTTGCGTACGCGGTCAACGCAATGATCGGCGTGTGGTGATCTCTTACTTCTGAGTCCGGGTCCCGGATGATCCGCGCCACAGCAATGCCGTCGAGCTCCGGCATCTGAAGATCGAGAAAGACCAGATCGAAAACACCTTTCTCCAGAGCGTCCAAAGCCGCCCGACCGTCCCCCACGGCGGTGACTGTGTGGTCGCCGAGCATTGCCACGGCCAGCATCTGGTTCACAGGATTGTCTTCCGCCAGGAGTATTTTGAGGTTGTAAGGGAGTCGGTCGGCCTCAATCTCCTGCGCCGGCGGTTTCGATCGGGAGAAAATCGGCAGTGTGAGAACGAATGAGAAGGTGGCTCCAGCGCCCTCTGTACTGTGGACAGATATCGTCCCGCCGAACATCTCAATGATTTTCTTTGAAATGGCAAGCCCCAATCCCGTTCCTTGCGTCTTCTTTGTGGTTAAATCGCCGAACTGCGTGAAGGGTCTGAACAAGTAGAGCTGCTTATCCTTTGAAATCCCCGTGCCTGTATCTGACACGCTGAAGCGCAGGGTGATGTGGGAGGCGGTCTGGTCCAATGCTGTGACATCAAAGAGAACGTGTCCACGGTCCGTGAACTTGATGGCATTACTGCCGAGATTCAAGAGGACCTGCTTCAGGCGCACGGAGTCTGTGGAAACGTCAGGCAGATTGGCCGGAAGATTTAGTTTGACGGTGATCCGCTTGTCGAGAGCGGCGGGAAAAAGAATTCTCTCCACATCGCGGACCATCTGGGCAACGTCAGTGGGCTGTGACTCAAGCTCGATCTTGTTGGCTTCAATCTTTGAAAAATCCAAGATGTCACTGATGATCGTCAGGAGGCTTTTTCCAGCAGAGCTGATGATCTCCATGTAATTCCGCTGGAGTTCTCCCAGGGGCGTGTCCAGCAGTAGATCAGCAAAGCCCACGATTGCGTTCATGGGCGTCCGTATCTCATGGCTCATGTTCGCAAGGAACATGGACTTGGCATCGTTGGCGGCCTCTGCTGCTTCCTTTGCGGCGTTCAGCGCTTCTTCTGTTCTTTTGCGTTCCGTGGTATCAACGTGGATGGAGATGTAGTGCGCCGGGGCATCGCGGTCGCCGGTGACCCGGACGATTGTGGTGTCCACCCAGTAAAAAGTCCCATCCTTCTCGCAGAACTTGTCGTTCACATACGTGATGATTCCGTTCAAATCCGCTGTGGCCACCACGGAGTGTTTGTCCAAAGCGTACTTGAAGAAGTCGAGTTCTTTGATGGTTCGATGGAGTTTCTCTTCGATTTGACTGCGGTCTATGATCCCCTTTGGGGAACTCTCCGCGATCTGGCGGTAACGCTGTTCACTGGCGCGGAGCTCCGCCATGGCCCTGAGTTTGTCCGTAATGTCTTCTGTACAGACTTGGATCAAGTCGGGAGGCACAAAGGAGAAAACGATCGACAAGTTTTTGATGTCGCCGGTGGACCGCATGGCGTACGGAGCGTTGATATGGACCGCTTTCTTGGTTTGGTAGCATTCGTCAAAGGCGTCACGAATCACCGGCGAATCCGCGTACAGCTCGCTTGCGCGGGCGTTGTGTATCCCCGCGATTTGTCCGCCCGTCAAGGCTTCCGCGGCACGGTTGTAATCCACGAACTCCCAGTCGTCTTCCGTCTTCCGCCATATATACGTTGGAATCGGCAGATATTCGTACTGGGCCTTGAAACGGTCTTCACTTTCGGATGCTTTGATATCAGAAAGTGACTGTCGCGCCGGCCTGTCACCAGCGAGGCCCGACAAGTCCCGCAGGACACCGCAGAAGAACACCTCACCATTGTGGAAATATTGTGTAACAGAAAGCTCTGCGGGAAAGACAGCGCCGTTCCTTCTCACAGCTTCAACGTTGCAGTACCGTCCAATGAAATTCTTTCGCCCCGTCCTGATGTAG
>JACPZR010000346.1 GCA_016195395.1 Spirochaetia bacterium | reverse complement strand
TCATTTTTGAGGACGGAACGGACATTTACCAGGCCCGCCAATTTGTCAATGAGCGACTCCAGACACTGCGCGACCGGCTGCCTTCCGGGATTACTCCTGAAATGGGACCCGTATCGACCGGGCTGGGTGAGATTGTTATGTACGTGGTATCCGCAAAGGCGGGCAGTAAACTCGCCGCAGCGCCGGAGGAGGAGAAGCTTCGTTCTCTCCGGCTCATCCAGGAGCGCACAATACGACCCGCGCTGAAGCGTGTGCCGGGCGTGGCGGATGTGGACACAAACGGCGGGTACCAGAAGATCGTCGCTGTGCAGGTGGACCCTGTCCGCTTGGAGCAGGTGGGTCTCCCGCTGATGCGGCTTGAGGACTCGCTGCGCGGTGTGGGTGGAAATTATGGCGGCGGGTTTGTAGAGCCCGGCAAGGACCGCGTGATTGTCCGCGCACGTGGCCGTTTTGAATCCATTGAGGAACTCCGCAGTCTTCCCCTCCGGCCCTTTGCGCTGGGAGGGTATATTCCGCTGTCATCTGTGGCCCGTGTGGGAGAAGGATCCGAACCGCGCCTGGGCGCCGCTACGTTTGGCGGGGAAGAAACTGTCCTTGGAATTGTGATGATGCGCGTGGGCGGCAATTCGCGCGAAGCCGCAGCGTTATCCGTTGAGGCCCTGCGCTCCCTGGATCTTCCCGGGGACGTGGAGGTCGAAGTACTCTATTCACGAAGCCGGCTTGTGGACGCCACCATCCGCACCGTGCTCAAGAATCTGGCGGAAGGCGCTGTCTTTGTGGTCATTGTTCTGTTCGTGATTCTTGGAAATATGCGCGCCGCACTGCTTGTTGCCCTTGCCATTCCCATGTCCATGTTGGTCGCGCTGCTTGGCATGAAGATTCTCGGAATTTCGGCCAATCTGATGAGTCTGGGCGCGGTGGATTTTGGTCTGATGGTGGACGCAAGCGTGGTAGTGATCGAAAACCTGCTCCGCCGAATGGAAGGCCTTCCCCCCATCCTGGGTCTCAAGGCGCGCGCCAGGTTTGTCCGGGAGAGCGTGAAGGAGGTGGCCCCGGCCGTGATTTCAGGTCTCTTGATCATCATGGCTGTCTACGTTCCCATTCTTACACTCGGTGGGGTGGAGGGCAAAATGTTCCGACCCATGGCCGTTGTAGTACTCCTCGCGTTGTCTGCGAGCCTTGTGACGGCCCTTCTTTTAGTACCTGCCATGGCCCTGACGATCATGCCCGTGGTCCACACGGCGGCGGGGACATGGTTCAAGAACGTGGTAGAGAGCCGCTATACGGCTGTCCTTGAATTCACGTTACGCAAACGAGCCCTGACGTACATCGGCACCGTGGTCTTTGCCGCGGTGTCTTTGGCGCTCTTTCTGCGCCTTGATTCAAGCTTTGTGCCTCAGTTGGACGAAGGCGATCTTGTCATTGGTATTGTGCGGCGGGCGGACATCAGCCTCACGGAAATGGTACAGGCCCAGAAACGCGCGGAGAAAATCATTCTAAGTTTCCCGGAAGTGGAACACGTTTTTTCGCGGATGGGCACCCCTCAGTCCGCCATGGATCCCATGCCGGTGAATTTTGCGGATACGTTTGTGATCTTGAAAAAAGACGGATGGCCTGAACGGAAGAACGGTCCCAAGAACAAAGAACAGCTCTTTGCCGCGATCCGTGCGGCTCTCGATGCACAGGATCCGGGGCAGCAGTATTCACCCACGCAGCCCATCGAGATGCGGTTCAATGAAATGTTGGAAGGCAGCAGGGCGGATGTGGCGCTCCGGCTCTACGCGGACGACCTCGATGGGCTCTACAAGTTGTCAAGCGCCGTGCTTGGCCAGGTCAAGCAGCTCGACGACGTGGGGGAAGCCGGAATGGACGAGATTATGGCGCTCCGCCGCACCCCGCTGATCGACTTCCGGATTGACCCGGCGCGCCTTGCCGAGGCGGGCATTGGCGTGGATGAAGCGCGGGCGGCGTTTGAGACGGCGATGTCCGGGCGGGAAGTGGGCTATTTCTATCAAGGAGACCGCCGGTTTCCCATTTTGTTGATATTGGGAGACGCGTTCCGCAAAAACCCCGGCAGTGTGGAGCGTGTTCTGGTGGAGCGTCCCGGAGGAATGGGGGCGCTGGGAGACGTTATGCGTCCGGTGCGGCAGACGCAGATCACCACCATCGGTCGTTTGAATGGAAAACGTTATGCGTCGATTTCGATCTACCTGAAGGGCACAGATGTGGCGGGCTTTGTGAAGAAAGCGGATGCAGTAGTTAAGAAGGTTGTGGGCGGTTCCGCGAAGATCGAATGGGCCGGGCAGTACAGAAAACTTGAGTCGGCCCGCAAGCGTCTGCTTTTGGTAATCCCCGTGCTCCTGGGCGTGATCGCGCTGATTCTTTATGAGAGTTTCAAGAGTGTGCGGCAGACATTTCTGGTGCTCTTGGTGATTCCTTTTGCCATGACGGGAGGGGCGGTGGCCTTGGCGCTCCGCGGCATCCCGTTCAGTATTCCGGCCGCCATTGGCTTCATTGCCCTTGCGGGGATCGCGGTCTTGAACGGCACCGTGCTCGTAACGTTTCTGAATGAACTGAAGCACCAGGGAACGGCCATTCGCCAGGTTGTCCTGGCCGGCGGGGTGTCGCGGCTGCGGCCTGTGTTGATTACCGCCCTTGTGGCAAGCATCGGCTTTGTGCCCATGGCTTTCAATACCGGGACAGGCGCGGAAGTGCAGCGGCCGCTCGCCACTGTGGTGATCGGCGGGATCATGACGTCGACAGCGTTGACGCTCCTTCTGTTCCCGTCGCTTTACGAATTGATTGAGCGCGGACGCCGGAGGCGCGATGACTGATGCGGGCTCCGCTCCGGGGGGAGGATCCCTGGAGCGTTTCAAGCCGCCGCTACTTGTTCAGGAAATCTGCGACTAATGCGGCGTGCCAGATCACCAGGTGGGCAATGGACGTCAGAAAAATTTTCCGTGGGTAGGTTTCATTCCGCGTCTTTGCGTAGAGAACCATGAAGCCCAGTACAAACAAGCCGCCGGCAAGGGACGGCAGAAGGTAGATCAGCCCGGCCACGTGGAACGGATAGTATACGATGACGATGAGGACGCAGAGAATGACCTGATATATGAGCATCTCTTTGATGGTTCGGTCGATGCCCTTTACAACGGGGAGCATGGGAAAGCCGGCGCGTCCGTAGTCGTCACGCAGGTGGATGGCAAGGGCCCAGAAGTGCGGCGGCTGCCAGATGAAGATAAGAAGAAACAAGAGAAAGCCATCCACGTGAATGGTCCCTGCGGCGGCCGCCTGCCCGATCAACGGCCCCACGGCGCCGGACAGACCGCCGATCACCGTGTTGTGTTCTGTGCGTCGTTTGAGGAGCGCGGTATACAGGATGACGTAGACTAAGAACGAACCCAATGCGCAGGCGGCGGCAATCCAGTTCACGTAGACAAGAAGCATCGCCTGTCCTGCGAGCAGGATCACAGCCCCAAAGGCCATCACAAAGGCCTTGGACAATTTGGAGCTGGGGAGGACGCGGTCTTTGGTCCGGTTCATCTGCGCGTCAGTGTCCACCTCAAGCACCTGGTTGTAGGCAAAGGCGGCCATGGCGCACAGAGCCGTGCCCACAATGGTCACCGCCATGATGAAGAAACTGGGGATTGTGCCCAAAAAGAATCCGGGGAGAACCGTGATGAGGACTGCCCCGGCCACTCCGGGTTTGAGAAGGCTGTATAACGCTCGTAAGGTGTTCATGCGGCCTTGCCTGATGGTTCCCTGTATACCGAGCGGTAGAGAAATCGGAGAGTGAGAAGATAGAGGCCGATGCCTGCAGCCGAGTGAAGAACTGTGACGGGAACCGGAAGTCGGAAGATAACGTTACTGATCCCTACGGCCACTTGAAATGACAAAGCCCCGAGAATCCAGAGTGTGCGCTGCCTCTGATCCGCCGAAAAGCCGGCGCGCGCGCCAAACACGATAAGGGACACCGCGGAGAGTATGAGGAAGTAAGCCATGAAGCGGTGGGTCATCTGTTTCTCAATCTGTCCCAGCATGCTTGGAAAGAATACGCGCTCCTGGATCACGCCGCCGCCGGTTTCCACGTTCTGGCTGTAACAGGCGGGGAATTCAGGACAGGCAAGGCCCGCGCAGTTTGCGCTGACACGTCCGCCCAGATAGAACTGCGCGAAAACGAATACTATGAAAACCCACGGGAGCCAGCGCGACGCAGCTTCACCCGAGGTGTTCCGCACGGTTCCGCCGGCCATGTCATCCACGGCACGGAACCGGATCCATACAAGGGCGGAGAGAAACAAGAGAGCATTCAACAGGTGCGACTTTACTACGTATGCATTCAGCTTCTGGGTAATCGTGGCGCCGCCCAGGAGAATCTGCATGGAAAGAAAGATCAGGGCCGCAATCGCAGGCCGTCCGTAGGCGCTCCGCAAATCCGTATTCCGAAGCAGGGCAATGAGCCAGATCACAAACGAAATGCTCGTAATACCCGCTACCACACGGTGCATGAATTCCAGATACACGCGGTATTCGTAGGGCGGGATCACTTTCCCAAAGCAGAGCGGCCAGTCCGGGCACGCAAGCCCAGCGTCCTCGGCGCGGACCAACGGTCCCATCACCATCGTCGTGAATGACATCACGCACAAGAGCAGAGTGAGCTTCGCAAAGTTCGGTAAACTGAAGACTGTGGCCTTCATCCGCCCAAAAAAAAGCGGTCGGGTGTGGCGTCGATGAAGAAATGCGCCGGCTCTGTTGGGCCCGCGGGTGTGTGCCCTAATCAGCCCCGGCGCTCGCTGCCTCGTTCAGAAACTCGATCAGGACCGCCTTCTTGAGCGGCTTCGGCAGGTGCGCATCACACCCGGCGGCGAGCGTCCTCTGGATCTCCTCCGCAAACGCATGGGCTGTCAGGGCGGCGATCATGGTGCGCCGGGTTCTCCTGCCGGAGCGCTCCATTTCGCGGATCATCTTCACCGCGGTGAGCCCATCCATCACGGGCATCTGCATGTCCATGAATACGATGTCATAGTCCCCGTTCTCCCACAGCTCGACAGCGCGGCGGCCGTTCTCCGCTTCGTCGATGGTGTGCTGCGTGTCCTTGAGGTACGCCCTGAAGAGCATTCGATTGTCTTCGTTATCGTCCGCGAGGAGGAGGCGGAGCGGTCGCCCGGGCCTTTCGCCGGCCTTTGCCGCCGCGTTCTGTGCGTCGGCCTCTGCGGCTGCGACCGCCGGCAGCGGAAGGGTGAACATGAAACAGCTCCCTTTCCCGGGCGCGCTTTCGACTGTGATGGCGCCACCCATCGCTTCAATGAGTCTTTTGGCGATGGTCAGCCCCAGGCCTGTCCCGCCGTACCGCCGCGTGATCGTTGCGTCCCCCTGCGTGAACGACTCAAAGATCGCTTTTAATTTGTCCTCTGCCACGCCGATTCCGGTGTCTGTAACGCGGAATCGCACGGCGCTCTGTGCGCCGGTCGCGGCCTGCTCCACGTCCATTCTCACAGTGCCGGCCTCCGTGAACTTGATCGCGTTGCCCACCAGGTTGATCAGGATTTGTCGCAATCGGATCGAGTCGCCGCGGACGGTTGCGGGAAGAGTCGGGTCCACAGTTGTCTTGAATTCCAATTTCTTTTCAGCCGCTGACACGCCCAGAAGCGACGCTACGCGTTCGATTTCCGCTGCTACGTTGAATGGATGCGCGTCTATGATCAATTGGCCCGACTCGATCTTGGAAAGATCAAGGACGTTATTGATCAGGGAGAGCAGCGTGTCCCCGGCGGACTCAAGGACCTTCACGAGGGCATCCTGCTGTTCGTTCAGAGGCGTATCATGGAGAAGTTCTGAGGCCCCTAGAATCGTATTGAGCGGCGTGCGGATTTCGTGGCTGACAGCGGCCAGAAAGTCGCTTTTGGCTTTGCTTGCCGCGTCCGCCGCCGTGCGCGCAGCGAGGAGATCCCGGTTTGATTTTTGGAGATCGGCAAGGAGTTCTGCGCGCGCCGTTTCGGCCTTCTTCTGTTCCGAGATGTCGCTTGCGATACCCAGGAATCCGTTCACAACGCCGTCCGAATCTCTGAGAGCCGTGACACTCAAAAACACAGGGATACGCCGGCCGTCTTTGGAGATGTATGTCCACTCACGCTCGTCCGGTCTGCCCTCTTCTGCTTGGTGAACAAAGGCGCGAAATCCCGGCGGGATCGTCTGCCCATAGGCGCGGGACAATTCCGCGGCACGTTGGACCACTTCACTTTTCTCATGAAAGAGTTCGGGTGTCTTTTTCCCTATGGTTTCTTCCGGCGAGTAGCCGAGCATTCTGTGCGCTGCGGCATTCCAATCGGTGATGACTCC
>JACPZR010000321.1 GCA_016195395.1 Spirochaetia bacterium | reverse complement strand
GTTCTTCTTGGTCTCGGCGAGCTTCGCTTGAAATTCCGGGGCATACGTATCCAGGCCACTGGAAGCGATGATGCCCGGCGCCACTGCGTTGACCCGGACGCCGTAGTGAGCCCATTCCACCGCCCACGATTTTGTCAGGTTGTCCACCCCCGCGCGCGCAGCCGCCGAATGCGGCATCAGCGGCATTCCGCTCCGCATGTTCATCAGGATATTGACCACCGAGCCGCCGCGTTCTTTCAAGAATCGCAAGAAGAAGGCTTTGCTCATGAGAAACGTCCCCGTCAGGTTCGTTTCGATCACAGCATGCCACCCTTTGGCGGAAATGTCTTCTGTCCGTGACGGGAATTGGCCGCCTGCATTGTTTACGAGGATGTCCAGAGAACCCAGAGTCCCGGCGATCCGTGTGCAGGCCTGTTCAACTTCTTCCTCTGCGCGGATGTTGGCCGCGAGCGTGAGTATCTGGTCCGGCTTACAGCCCGTGTCCCTCTTGAGCGACTCTACGGCTGCCGCAAGTTTGTCCGCGTTCCTGCCCAGAATCACGACCGCATCGGCCCCATACAGGAGGAAGTCGCGCGCCATCGCAAGGCCAATGCCGGAACCGCCCCCGGTCACCAGCGCCCTCTTCCCTTGAAATAAGTTGGCGGCAAAAACATTGGACATCGCTCCAGGAAAAGGCTCAGGGCTTCCACTGCAAAGAAAAAAGCCTGAATCTGCTTGTCGCTTCTATGAGCGACGGTCTGCATGACGCATGTCGGAACCCAAAATTGCCCAAAAATCGCCCTACGTACTCGATGAAGTGGAGGGCACAAAGCGCGCTTGGTGCGCCTGCGGTCACTCAGCCAGTCAACCCTTCTGTGACGGCTCGCACAAGCGTCTGGAAACAGGGATTGTGCCCATCGTGGTAACGTGCGACAAGACCGGAAAGACCGCTTGGTGCGGCTGCAAACAGAGCGGCAACAAGCCCTTCTGTGACGGAACTCACCGGAAATTGTGAGAAATCCCCCAACGGAGGCCGAGTTCGGGGGTGTTGTACATGAGCACGGAGTGTTGCAAGATTGCAACAGGTAAGGCCTGGAACCCTCTGTACACCCCCGATTAGCCTGGCACGGGTCTTGCTCTAATAGAGCCAGAAAGGTGATTTGGGCTATGAAGCAAGCGACAGGGTATATTGGATCAGCAACTAGAAAGACCGTAGCAGAGGCTGTTCGGATTTCCGGTGTGGGTCTTCACTCCGGTCAAACGGTCAACCTCCGGATTGAACCCGCAGAAGCCGGCGCAGGCCTCACTTTTGTAGGCCCCGGCGAAGGCAAGATTCCCGTTTCTCCCTTTCACGTTATCGAAACCGTCAATGCGGTAACGCTGGGAAACCGCAGCTGGAAAGTCCAGACCGTAGAACACCTCCTGGCCGGCCTTGCCGCCGCAGGCATCACAGACGCAATCCTTGAAATCGACGACCATGAGATTCCCATCCTCGACGGCTCCGCAGCACCCTTCTACGAAGCGGTCATGGCCGCGGGCGTCCGGGATCTGGGCGTGGCCGTGGAGCCCATCAAGCTCCAGTCGGCGGTATGGGTAGTAGAGAAAGACAAGTACCTCGTAGCTCTCCCGCACGACCGCTTCACAGTAACATACAGCATTGATTTCCCGCACCCGCTCCTGCGCGGCCTCTCCATGACGGCTGACATTGATTCGGAATCCTTTGTTCAGGATTTCATGAGCGCCCGCACATTCGGCTTCCTGCGTGACGTTGAAACCATGAAAGCCAAGGGACTCGTACAAGGAGCTTCTTTGGATAATGCCGTAGTTCTCACAGAAGACGGCTACATGAATGAAAGCCTCCGCTATGAAGACGAATGCCTGAGACACAAGGTCCTCGACTTGGTTGGTGACCTCTACCTGATGGGCCGACCGCTCCAAGCTCACGTGATTGCCTTCAAGGCCGGTCACAACTTGGATGTAAACTTGGGCAAGCGCATCCTCACCCGCGTTTCTATGGACGAGCTTGCACGCCGCAAAGCCCGCATGGACAGCCCGGAAAAGCAGCTGGTTCAGACCGCCTGAACCGTCGCTCCCTAGCCGTTTGACCGCTCCCGACCCCTCCCTCCAGGGCCTAAATTAGTATTGACACGGCGCCGTACGCCGATGATGACAAGGGGGCCCGGTTATGCCCTGATCATTCGAGGCATTTCGGGAGAGTAAGGATGGAGCTTTTACACGCGTTGGGATCGAAAATCTTCCTCAATTTCTACTCTTTTGGCGCTTCCCTTGAAACTGTTTTCACCCTCTTTGTAGCGCTCTTCCTCTTAACCCTGAAAGGCAAGTCCAAGAGCACAGTCCACATGGGGCTGGCTTTCCTGATGCTCACGCCCTTTAACGCTGCCTACATTCTTGCGGCAGGCTATTACGACCCGTTTGCAGCCTACCACCGCTGGCTGACCGTTTTCTTTGTTACGCCCGCCATGATCCACTTTGCCCAGTGGATCTTCCGGTTCCCTTCTAACACGCATCCGCGCGTGGCCCGCACCTTCATGATCGTGCAGTGGATCATATCGGTGGCGTTGTGGATATGGTTTGTCTTCAAGACCTACACGGCGGACAAGACGTTCCTTTTTGACGGGCACCAGTGGGACTTTGACGCTGACGATACCTCACGCATTATCGCGTTTGAGATCATGGGTTTCCTGCTCATCATGGTGGTGGTAGGTATCTGGAAGACAGTCATCACCAAAACCAGAGAGCGCTGGGCGCCGCTCCAAATCACGATTGTGTTCGTAATCTCCGTTCTATTGCCCGTTGTGACTAACGTTCTAAGCCGCGGGGGTTTGATGGACCGCGGGACACACCAGACCGCAAAGTCGCTCGCGCTGGTGGTGGGGTACTTCCTGATCGTTCTAACGTATGTGAACAATACCCAGGACCGCACGTCCTTCATGGCCAAGATCATTGGCATCACGCTGGTAACGTTCCTTGTGACAATGCAGGGCCTCAGTTTCTACACAGTGCGGGACCGCGAAAAGACATACGACGTTCTTCGCGTTGAAAACGTTGAGCGCGCCGTCGAAGGCGGGCAGCGCAACGAGCAGGTAGAGTACGTTGTGCGCGTCGCCATGAACGGCGAAAAAGATCCTGCCAAGCAGGTTCAGTTCTTATATCAGAAAAGCGCCACAGGAATTCCTTTCCGTGATCTGGAAGAAGAGTTCTTCAACACAGCGGTTCTTGAGCGGATTCAGGGCCTGGCCCCCGCGGGCTATGCC
>JACPZR010000320.1 GCA_016195395.1 Spirochaetia bacterium | reverse complement strand
ACAAGTCGCTCAACGTTGATCCGTTTTTCCACCTTGCACGACGTTATCTGGGTGACGCTTACTATTATTCCGGTGACTGGAACGGCGCGCTGGAACAATGGGAGTCTTTGGACGACGAATCTGAAGGCGCGTATCCTCTGGTCCGCCAGAGAAGCGAGCTTCTGCGCTTCCAGTTGTCCGGCCACAAAGATCCCGGAAATTACTCACTCTTGACATCGTTCACGGCGGGGCAGTGGCGCGGCTATGACAATGAGAGGCCGGTGGACGTAGCTCTCGGCAGTCAGGGGGAGATGTACGCGCTCTACTATAAGTCGGCCAACGTTCTGCGCATTTCTGCCGGCGGCGAAGCGGAAGACACAGGGAAAATTTCACGGGCCGTCCGGGATCGCCGTCACGTCAGAAGGGATTTTTGTGTCAGATGCGGGAAACCGCCGGATTCAAAAGTTTTCACACGACGGCAAGTTCATTGCATCCTTTGGGGCCGACGAGTCGGGTAACGCTCCGGAAAATCCGGCCGGTATTTTTGCGGACGACAACGGGAATATCTTTGTGGCGGACATGGACGCGCCGGCCATTCTCATGTTTGACACAGATGGAAACCGCCTCATGGAAATCCGGTCGGACCTTCTCCGGAAGCCGCATGGAGTCCAAGGCTCCGGCGACGAACTTCTGATTGCGGATGAAGGGGCGGGCGTGCTCTTTTACAACCGTCAGGAACGGAGCTGGCGGGCCCTTTCGCAGATCCGCTCCGAGGACGACAGGCCGTTTCTTGTCAACCGTCCGCTGTCCGTCCGGTCCGATGAAAGCAGAAACCTGTACGTGGCGGAGTTCGGCGGCGAACGTGTGACAATGATTGTCCCCAGGGGACTGCGTATTTCCAACCTGGACATGCGCATCCAGCGCGTGGACATTGCCGCTTATCCCGAGGTGGCGGTATTTCTCACGGTGCGTAACCGCCTGGGACACCCGTTGCCGGGGATTTCCAGGTCCGACGTTTTTGTGTATGAGAACGACAGCCGCGTGTCGCGGATCCGCACGGATAACATTGAACCATTCAATCACCGCACAAACATCAGCATCGTTCAGGAAAACTCTGACCTCTTTGCCGCTAATTTCCGCGACAGGCTTGAGAGCATCGTGGGATACCTGACAGCGGACCTCCACATTACAGACAGAATCAGGGTGGTGCGAACAGGCCAGTTTGTCCGCGAGGTGTTTGATTCCAAGGACCCGGGCTCCACAGGCGGGAAATTCTGCGTGAACTGAAAGAAGGCGAAACAGCAGAGCGTGTGAACCTGGGCAAAGGCATGTTTGAGGGAGTGACGCTGCTCCTGGGCGATCTGGGACCGCGCGCGGTCGTGCTTCTGGCGTCCGGCGCCCGGAAGACGGCTCTGTTTGACCAGTATCCGCTGGAGCGTATCTCCGAGTATGCGCGGGCACACGAAATCAAAATCTACGTAGTTTCGATGGAATCCGGCGAAGAGGGCGACAAAGCAGAAATGCGCGAAGCCTACAAGACGCTGGCGGTGTCCACGGGCGGGCGCTATTACGCGGCTTCCGATGAGACGGGCTACAAGAGCATTTACGGAGACATCCGCGCCGAGCACGATCACCGCTATTTGATTACCTACAAGTCAGCGCTCTCCAAGATATCGGAACGTTATGCCGACGTGCGTGTCCAGATCCGGAGCCGGGGCACAGAAGGCACGGCTGACGGGGGTTACTTTGTCCCTT
>JACPZR010000319.1 GCA_016195395.1 Spirochaetia bacterium | reverse complement strand
TGCACACCCGCCTCTTCGATGTGCTGCATGATGCCGGCCACAAACACCGACGTCCCGTCGCAGAGGGCATCCACATCGATTTCGATGGCGTCTTCAAGAAAACGGTCCACAAGGATGGGGTGCTCGGGATTGATTTCCTCCGCTTTCTTCATGAAGGCGTGGAGCTGGTCGTTGTTGTGAACAATGGCCATGCCCCGCCCGCCGAGGACGTAGCTGGGCCGCACAAGGCAGGGGTAACCGATTTTTTGAGCGACGGATAACGCTTCATCAATGGTGAAGGCGCTGCCGTTGTCCGGCTGCCGAAGCCCCAGCTTGGTGAGCATAGCGCTGAAACGGTCGCGGTCTTCCGCACGGTCAATGCTGTCCGGCGACGTGCCGAGAATCCGCACACCGGCTTTTTCCAGGCCGCGCGCCAGTTTGAGCGGTGTCTGCCCGCCGAACTGAAGGATCACGCCCTGCGGCTTTTCGTTCTTACAGATGTGCAGGACGTCTTCCAACGTGAGGGGTTCAAAGTAGAGCTTGTCTGACGTGTCATAATCTGTGGAGACCGTTTCCGGATTCGAGTTCACCATGATCGACTCAATACCCATCGCTTTCAGCGCAAACGAAGCGTGGCAGCAACAATAGTCGAACTCAATCCCCTGGCCGATGCGATTGGGGCCTCCGCCCAAAATGATCACTTTTTTTGTGCGGTTCACCCCTGATTCATCCAGCTCTTCATACGTGGAGTAGAGATAGGGTGTATGCGCCTCAAACTCGCCGGCGCACGTGTCCACCCGGTGATACACAGGGAGAATCCCGGCCTGATTCCGGCTCTGGGAAATTTCCGCTTCTTTGGCAGATAACGCATTGATGACGGCGGCCCGGCGCTCATGAAGCGGACGCGATTCGTCTCTGACCACGCTTTCAAGTTCATGACGCTCTAGTATGAAGGCCAGCTGTCGGTCTGAAAATCCGCGCTCTTTGGCTTCGCGGAGGAGTGTGGGGTTCAGTCCTGTCTGTGCCTCCGCCGCAAAGAGCCGCTCAAAGTCGATCAGGTCCTGGATCTGATCAAGGAACCAGGGATCGATGCCCGTGATGTCGTGCATCTCCTTGACAGTGAAGCGATTGCGGTCCTTCTCCGAGCCGAACATCATCGCGTTCTTCACGTGAATCATCCGCTCTGGATTGGGGCGCTTGAGTATTTTCTCGAAGTAGTCTATGACGACGTTGTCACCCTGCTTTTCCAGGTCCGACAGCTGCGTCATCTCGCGCAGGTTTCCGTCAGAGCCGTATCCGCTGCGGTCCGTCTCAAGCGATCGGAAGGCTTTCTGGAAGGACTCTTTGAAAGTGCGCCCGATGCTCATGGTCTCGCCCACGGACTTCATCTGGCTGCCGAGCGTATCTTTTGACCCGGGAAACTTCTCAAATGTAAACCGGGGAACCTTGGTCACGACGTAGTCAATAGTGGGTTCAAACGATGCGGGCGTGACCTGCGTGATGTCATTGGAAATTTCGTCGAGCGTGTAACCAACGGCCAAGAGGGCCGCGATCTTCGCGATAGG
>JACPZR010000318.1 GCA_016195395.1 Spirochaetia bacterium | reverse complement strand
GGCCGTGAACGGCGAAGAACCCATCGGGTCTATGGGAACAGACACAGCGCTGGCTGTGCTCTCTGAGAAGCCTCAGCCGCTCTTCCGGTATTTCAAGCAGTTGTTTGCGCAGGTCACGAACCCGCCCATCGACCCCATCCGCGAAGAGCTGGTGATGGAGCTGACCACGTACATCGGACCGGAAGGGAACCTCCTGGACGAAACACCGGGCCATGCGCATCGTCTGGAACTGGAGCATCCGGTTCTTACGAACATCGAACTGGAGAAGATCAGAAACATATCGAAGGGCGCCCTCAACAGCGTTACCATCAACATCCTGTTCGATCCCAACGTGAAGCACGGTATGCGGAACCGATTGGATCAGGTATGCGATGAAGCCGCAGACGCCGTCAGAAAAGGCGCAAACCTCGTGATCCTTTCAGACCGCGGCGTGGCGCCAAATCTTGCGCCCGTCCCCAGTCTCTTGGCCGTAGCCGGTGTGCATCACTTCTTGATCAGAGCCGGACTCCGCACAAAGACGGGGATCATCATTGAGAGCGCGGAGCCGCGCGAGGTGTCTCACTTTGCCGTTCTCTGCGGCTATGGCGCCAATGCCATCAACCCGTATCTGGCCTTTGAGACGTTGGCGGACCTGTATAAAGAAGGTCTGGTGCCTGAAATCAAGGATCCCACGGACGCCAAGAAGAAGTACATCAAGGCTATCGGCAAAGGTCTCTTTAAGGTGTTCAGCAAGATGGGCATCTCTACGCTGCAGTCGTACTGCGGCGCGCAGATCTTTGAAGCGGTGGGTCTTGACTCCGAGCTCGTGAACATCTACTTCACGGGCACACCCACCCGCGTGGAAGGCCTGAGCCTCGAGATGCTGGAAGAGGAAGCGGTGCGCCGCCACAGGAATGCGTACGATCCAACATGGTATCCGCATGCCCTGGAAAGCGGCGGGTTCCATCATTTCCGCAAGCGCGGAGAGTCGCATCTTTGGAATCCCAATACAATCCACAAGCTGCAGCTCTCCACGGAACGCGGTGACTACAAGATGTTCAAGGAGTTCACCAAGCTCGTGGACGACCAGAACGCCGCCCGCATAACGCTTCGCGGACTGTTCGATTTCGACTATCAGGGGCCCGGAATTCCGATCGAAGAAGTGGAGCCGGCGTCGGAGATCGTGAAACGTTTCCAGACCGGGGCCATGAGCTTTGGCTCCATTTCGTGGGAAGCCCACACGTCGCTGGCGATTGCCATGAACCGTCTGGGCGGAAAGTCGAATACCGGCGAGGGTGGGGAAGATCCCATCCGCTTCAAGCCGCTTGCCAACGG